>NZ_QETI01000008.1:0-248234 GCF_003105075.1 Comamonas sp. JNW | reverse complement strand
GAGCGGCGCCCGGCCCGCGCGATCGCCTGGCAGCGCGGGCGGTGCAGCGCCCACCGGCGTGGCGTGTGATGCCTGAGGCAGCACCAGGCGCGCAAACACGCTGCGGCCGGTGTGCAGGGCCGCCAGATGCAGGCGCTCGGTCTGGGTATGGCCCCGGGCCAGCCAGTCGCGCAGCGGCATCGCGCTGATGTCGTCCCAGTGCAGATGGCCCCAGTCGGCCGCGGCAATCTTGAGGCTTTGCATGGCGGTGCGGTTGCCGCCCAGCAGCAAACCATCGGGCGTCAGCGCCAGAATGCCTTCGGCGGCGGTACCCACCCCTTCGGCCTGGGTGTGGAAATGCATGCGCCAGTCGCGCTGGTGGCGTGCCAGCAGCCAGCGGTTTTCGATCATGCGGGCAGCGGTGGTGGCCAGCCCCAAGGTATGGGCCTGGGCCAGGCGCTGGTCGCCAGAGATATCGAGCACGCCCAGCAGCTGGCCCTGGGCGCTGAAGATGGGCGAGGCTGCGCAGTTCAAAAAACTGTTGGCCTCCAGAAAGTGCTCCGCGCCTTCGACGCGCAGCGGCGTGGCTTCCACCAGCGCCGTGCCAATCGCATTCGTGCCGCGCGCCTCTTCGGTCCAGATCGCGCCACTGCGCAACGCCACGCGCTCGGCCTTGTTCAGAAAAGGGGCGTCACCCAAGGTGTGCAGAAGGGTGCTTTGGGCGTTGGCCAGGATGACCATGCTGTGGCTGTCCTGGATCTGCTCGAACACATAGTCCATCACCGGCCGGGCAATGGCCAGCAGGTCTTCGCTGCGCGTGAGCACCTGGCGCATTTCGGAGCCGGTGAGCGGATCGCCGCAAGACACCCGGCCGACTGGCTGTACCCCTGCGCGCAGGCTGCGTTGCCAGGAGCTGGCAATGCGCGCCTGCACCGCCCCGGGCGGGCATTCACCATGTGCCAACAAATGCACCCGTGCCTGGCGCAGCACCTGGGAGGTGATCTGGGGATCCATGTTGTCTCCTTGCAAGCCTGTCTGCGCAGGCCCATGGGGACAGTATAGGAAAGCGGCCGCACGGAGTCGCCGTGAATAGCCATGCCGCTGTCCGACTGTTCCAGATTGGAACACCTGCATTGTCCGGCGCTGTTCCAACGCCAGCCATCGCGGCCAGCGGGACTGATACAAATCAAGCACTTGGAACGCAATCGGGCCTGGCATGCATCTTGATATCTCAGGTGTGACTCGTGCCTTTTCCTGCTGGCATCCGGCACGAATCAGCTTGCGATATCCATTTCCAAGGAGACACACCATGCAATACGTATTTCCCGGCCAATCGGGCGCCAAGATCAGCTACAAAAAGCAGTACAACAACTTCATTGGCGGCCAGTGGAAGGCGCCGGTCAAGGGCCAGTACTTTGATGTGATCTCGCCGATCAACGGCCAGGTCTACACACAGGCCGCACGCTCGACCGCCGAAGATGTGGAGCTGGCACTGGATGCCGCCCATGCCGCGGCCGATGCCTGGGGCAAGAAATCAGCCACCGAGCGCTCCAATGTGCTGCTGCAGATTGCCGAGCGCATCGACGCCAATACCGAACTGCTGGCCTACGCCGAAACGGTGGACAACGGCAAGGCGATCCGCGAGACGCTCAATGCCGACATTCCGCTGTCGGCCGACCACTTCCGCTACTTTGCCGGCGCGCTGCGGGCGCAGGAAGGCGGCATCAGCGAGATTGACAACACGACGGTGGCCTACCATTACCACGAGCCGCTGGGCGTTGTGGGCCAGATCATTCCCTGGAACTTCCCCATCCTGATGGCTGCCTGGAAACTGGCCCCCGCCATTGCTGCGGGCAACTGCGTGGTGCTCAAGCCCGCAGAATCCACCCCCATCAGCCTGCTGATCCTCATCGAGTTGATCGAAGACCTGCTGCCCGCCGGCGTGCTTAACGTGGTCAACGGCTATGGCCGTGAGGCCGGCATGCCGCTGGCCAACAGCAAGCGCATCGCCAAGATTGCCTTTACCGGCTCGACCAGCACCGGCCGCGTCATCGCCCAGGCCGCTGCCAACAACCTGATTCCAGCCACCTTGGAGCTGGGCGGCAAGTCGCCCAATGTGTTCTTTGCCGATGTGATGGACCAGGACGACGCCTTCCTCGACAAGGCGATCGAAGGCCTGGTGCTGTTTGCCTTCAACCAGGGCGAGGTCTGCACCTGCCCCAGCCGCGCGCTGATCCATGAGTCCATCTATGACCGCTTCATGGAAAAAGTGCTCAAGCGCATTGCCGCCATCAAGCATGGCAACCCGCTGGACACCGACAGCATGATGGGCGCGCAGGCCAGCAAGGAGCAGCTGATCAAGATCAGCAGCTACCTGGACCTGGGCCGCCAGGAAGGCGCTGAAGTGCTGATCGGCGGCGCCGAAGCCAAGCTTGGCGGCGACCTGGACGGCGGCTACTATGTACAGCCCACGGTGTTCAAGGGCCACAACAAGATGCGCATCTTCCAGGAAGAAATCTTTGGCCCGGTGTTGGCGGTCACCACCTTCAAGACCGAAGAAGAAGCGCTGGAGCTGGCCAACGATACGCTGTACGGCCTGGGCGCAGGTGTGTGGACGCGCAATGGCAACCTGGCCTACCGCATGGGCCGCGCGATCAAGGCGGGCCGCGTCTGGACCAACTGCTACCACCACTACCCCGCGCATGCCGCCTTTGGCGGTTACAAAGAGTCCGGCATCGGCCGTGAGAACCACAAGATGATGCTCAACCACTACCAGCAGACCAAGAATCTGTTGGTGTCCTACTCCGAAAACAAGCTGGGCTTCTTCTAATAGACAGGGTATGCAGGGCGGTGTGCCCGACCCAGGCTGCCTCAGCAGTCAGGGCTGGGGCCACGCACACCGCCTGTGCAACACCACCCATTCCCGCCGGCATGGCACCTGCCTTGCCCACCTCACAGGAGACAGCAACATGGTTGTGGAAAAGGTAGTGGCCACCCCGGCCGCACAAGCGCTGATTGCCTTGCTCAAAGACAAGCATGGCCCCGGCCTGATGTTTCACCAATCGGGCGGCTGCTGCGACAACAGCGCGGCCAACTGCTACCTGCTGGGCGAGCTGACGATTGGCCAGGGCGATGTCTACCTGGGCGAGATAGGGGGCTGCCCGTTTTACATGAGCTCCTCCCAGTACGCTTACTGGAAGCACACCCAGCTGATCATCGATGTGATCGACACGCACGGCGGCGGCACCTTCTCACTCGAAGGCCCCGAGGGCAAGGCCTTTCACACGCGCTCGCGCGTCTTCAGCAGCGACGAGCTGGAGGCGCTGCAGCAACAGGACGCGCCAGCCATTGCAAACAATGCGCAGTCCTAGGCCAGGTCAAGCGCTGCACCTACCCCACAAGAATGGTGCAAGAAATACAGGTATTCTTTTCATATCAATGGCTTAAGCAATAACCATGGGTGCAGGCAGGTGAAGTTGCTGCAATGCAGCATTCTTCAAAGCTTTCTACAATTTCCCTAGTTTTAACCCACTGGGAATGCCCATGACTGCAAGACACACTACCCAAGCCAAGGTCCAGAATCTGGCCACCAAAAGCCTGGAGCTCAGCTTGGCTGCTCCCCAGGTGGTCGCACAACGCGTGGGCCGCATGATGCTCGCTGGCACCCAGCCTTCGGCGCGCGACCAGCAAGAGTTCTACCGTATGGGCAACGAAAAGGTCACCGCCTTTTACGAATCCTGGATCGGGATGTGGACCCAGGCCTGTACAGCCTACTGGCAGGCCGCCGCCAGCCTGTATACCGTCCCAGGGCCGTTCACCCCCGGCAGCAGCAACCCGCTGGCCGCCTTTGGCGTGGGCAAGGCTACCTCGCGTATGGTCACGCAGCAGGTACGGGCCGTCACCGACGTGCTCAACGCCGGCATCACACCCGTCCATGCCAAGGCCGTAAGCAACGCCAAGCGGCTCTCGCGCAGCAAGCGCTAAGCAAATTTCAATCTACTGCTGCACCTGGTTGCGCTGCAAGGCCCACATGCTGGCATAGCGCGCACCCTGCGCCAGCAGCTGCGCATGGGTGCCGCGCTCCACAATGCGGCCGGCGTCCATCACCAGGATTTCATGCGCATCCACCACGGTGGACAGGCGGTGGGCAATCACCAAGGTGGTCTTGCCCTGCGCGGCCTTTTGCAGCTCCTGCTGGATGGCGCGCTCGTTGGCCGAGTCCAGCGCCGAGGTGGCCTCGTCAAAGATGAGGATCGGCGGGTTCTTGAGCAAGGTGCGGGCAATGGCCACGCGCTGCTTTTCCCCGCCCGAGAGCTTGAGCCCGCGCTCACCCACACGGGTGGCATAGCCTTCGGGTGAGGCGGCGATCATCGTGTGGATGCGCGCGGCCTGCGCAGCCTGCACGATCTCCTGTTGCGATGCGCCGGGCCGGCCATAGGCGATGTTGTAGGCGACGGTGTCATTGAACAGCACGGTGTCCTGCGGCACGATGCCGATGGCGCGGCGCAGGCTGTCCTGCGTCAGATCGCGGATGTCCTGGCCCGCAATGCGGATGGCGCCCGCCTGCACATCGTAAAAACGAAAGATCAACCGCGCGAGCGTGGATTTGCCGGCGCCCGAAGGGCCCACCACCGCGACGGTCTTGCCCGCAGGCACGACAAAGCTCAGGCCCTGCAAAATGGGGCGGCCCGGGTGGTAGGCAAAATGCACGTCGTCAAAACGCAGCTCAGGCTCGGCCTGCAGCGCCAGCGGCTGGGCCGTCGGCGCATCGGCCACCTCGCGCTGCTGGTCCATCAGCACAAACATGCGGTCCAGGTCGGTCAGGCTTTGCTTGATCTCGCGGTACAAGGTGCCCAGGAAATTGAGCGGAATGTACAGCTGGATCATGAAGGCATTGATCATCACCAGATCGCCCAGGCTGAGCCGGCCGTCGACCACGCCCTGGGTGGCACGCCACAGCATTGCGACCAGCGCGACTGCAATGATCAGCTGCTGGCCACTGTTGAGCAGGCTCAGGCTGCTTTGGCTCTTGAGGCGCGAGCGGCGCAGTTTTTCCAGATCCCCGTCATAGCGCTGGGCTTCAAAGGCCTCGTTGTTGAAGTACTTCACCGTCTCGTAGTTCAGCAGCGAGTCAATCGCCTTGCTGTGCGCCGAGGAGTCGATCAGGTTCGCCTCGCGCCGAAAATGCGTGCGCCACTGGGTGACCACCACGGTGAACGTGATGTAGACCGTGAGCGCAACGATGGTGATGATGGCAAACCAGATATCGAACTGCACGGCCAGAATGCCCAGCACCAGCGCCAGCTCGATCAAGGTGGGCACGATGCTGTAGAGAGAGTAGGAGATGAGCGACTCCACCCCTTTGACGCCGCGCTCGATATCGCGCGTCATGCCCCCGGTCTGGCGCTCGAGGTGAAAGCGCAGGCTCATCGCATGCAGATGCTCAAAGGTCTGCAGCGCAATTGCGCGCGCGGCGCCCTGCGTGGCTTTGGAGAACACCAGCTCGCGCAGCTCGCCAAACACCGAGGTCAAAAGCCGCAGGCCCCCGTAGGCCAGCAGCAGGCCCACCGGCACCACCAGCAAGGCCTGGGGTTGGCCGGGCCGGATATCGAGCGCATCGACCACATGCTTGAGCAGTACCGGCACGCCGACATTGGCCACCTTGGCCCCCACCATCAGCACCAGGGCGGCGAGCACCCGCCACTTGTAGGTCCACAAATACGGCAGCAGTCGCTTCAAGGTACGGCCGTCGCCAGCGGTCAGATTTTTTCCATCACTAGGGGTAGGGCTTGTGGCGGGAGGCGCCTCGGCATAACGTCGCATCGGAGACAATGGTGGGTTTGTTATAGACCTCCATTGTGACCATGAATACCCCACGCACCGCATCCAACGCGCTTCCCCAGGACAAAGAGCTGGTTTTGCGCGTGGTTCCCATGCCCGCCGACTGCAATGCCAACGGCGATATCTTTGGCGGCTGGGTCATGTCGCAGGTGGATCTGGGCGGCTCGGTGCTGCCGCTGCGCCACTCGCGCGGCCGCACCGTCACCGTGGCGGTCAATGAATTCATCTTCAAGCAGCCCGTGCGCGTGGGCGACATCCTGTCGTTCTACGCCAAGCTGGTGCGCGTGGGCACCACGTCGATGACGGTCCAGGTCGAGGTGTTTGCCGAGCGCCTGTCCAAGCAAGGCCAGTTCTTCAAGGTGACCGAGGCGACCTTGACCTATGTCGCCATCGATGACGAAGGCCATCCCCGCACCGTGCCGCCGCTGCCGGTCTGACCGGCCATGGGCCACCGGCGACCGGCCTAAAAACACCAAAGCCGCTGCAACGCAAATCTGCGCTGCAGCGGCTTTTTCACAAGCGGGAGGCCGGGGCCTCAGCGATCAAGCCAGGCTTTCGGCGGGCTTTTCCGTCTTGTTGGTCGTGGTGCTGGCGGCCACGGTTTTGCGCGTGCTGTTGGAGCACTCGATCTCGCCGGTCAGCTGACCACCTTCTTCGATGATGACCTTGCCGTAGCGGATCTTGCCGTGCACACGGCCGCTGCCAAAAATCACCAGCTTGTCGCGCACCGTCAGGTTGCCTTCGAATTCGCCATGGATTTCGGCGATATCGATCTCCGCCGAGCCACGGAAGGCCCCTTCTGCGGCAATCTGGATCACGCGCGAATCCATCGTGGCCTCGACCGTGCCTTCCACCACCAAGGTGTCGCAATCGGTGATCTCAACGCCCTTGAGCTTGATATTGGGGCCAACAGTCAGTTTGCTGCCGGTGCCGGCGGTGGTGTCAGTGGTCACGGTGCTGGTGTAGGAAGAGGTAGGAGAGAGGTTGCTGGGCTCGTCGGCCTTGTGGCCGCTCAGGTTGCCGCCGAGCACGGAGCTGGCAGAGCCCGCTGCGGTGCTGGGCAAGGTGCTGCCCGAAGTATTCGAAGCATTGCCTCCCATGAATTTGGAGGCAGAAGAGTCATTGTCACGGCGTCCGCCGAAGAAAGGGTTTTGTACAGCCATCGGTTCTCCTTGTGAAAAGCTTCAACATGCTATTCAATTTATAGCTAGGGTGTTCACAAAATTTGACACTAGTCGTAACAGGCGGCAACTATGGCGGCCTTTCCTATCAATACTTTCATAGGTCGGACAAATCTCACATTTCCCAACATCGCAATAGTACCGCCAGCCCGCATCAGGACACGATATAGGCCGCCGTGGCCGTGGCCAGCACCTGGCCGCTGCTGTCGCAAAAATCCGAGCGCGTCGTCGCCACCCGCGAGCCCAAGCGCAGCACCCGGGCCTGCAGCCCAAAAGGGCCGTGGGTGCCCGGACGCAGGTAGTCGACCCGCAAATCAATGGTGCCCAGCTTGGCAAAACGCATCAGGCGCTGCATCACCGGCTCACCCACATGTTTGGCGCCGGAGGCCGCCATCACCGCGATGCCGCCCAGCGCATCCAGGCTGGCACTGATGACGCCCCCGTGCACGCGCTGCAGGCCAAAATGGCCGATCAGCTCGGCGCGCATCTCCAGACTCGCCCAGACCGCATCGTCCTGCACGGCCTGGAGCTTGAGCCCCAGCAGCTTGTTGAAAACGATGCGCTCTTCAAAAATGTCGCGCAGGCCTTCGACATAGGCGTTATCCAGGCCCTGCATGGAGACATAGGCTGGTGCTTTGGAATGCGGGGCAGGCAAGGTGGCGGTGCTCATCCACCGCAGTATGCAGTCAAGCGCCCTGCACGGCAATCGCAGATTCTGCTGGATGCCACCGCGCCATGCGCTAGACTGCGCGCAAATGCAGCCCATCTATGCCTGATACCCTGCCCCCCGCCCCGCCCGCCGCCCGCACAGCGCCCAGGCCGCCCTTGCGCCTGAGCTGCGTGGTGCCCGCCTACAACGAAGCCAGCAACCTGGAAGCCTTTCTGCCCGCCCTGTACGAGACGGTGCGCGCGCTGTCCGTGGAATGCGAGATTGTGCTGGTCAACGACGGCAGCAAGGATGCGACCGATGAGGTGGCCCAGCGCCTGGGCCAGCAGCTGCCGCTGCACTACATCCAGCTGGCGCGCAATTTTGGCAAGGAAGCGGCGATGACCGCCGGGCTCGACTATGCACGCGGCAATGCGGTGCTGTTGATCGATGCGGATTTTCAGCACCCGCTGCCCCTGATTGCTGAGATGGTGCAGCTGTGGCAGGGCGGCTATGACATGGTCTATGGCGTGATTGCCGACCGCGCCGGCGAAGCCAAGGCCAAGCGCTGGGGCACGTCGCTGTTCTACTACCTGATGAACCGCGACAACGCGATCCATATCCCCGAGAATGCCGGCGATTTCCGGCTCATGGACCGCAAGGTCGTCGATGCGCTGCGCCAGTTGCCCGAGCGCAACCGTTTCATGAAGGGCTTGTACGCCTGGGTCGGCTTCAAGAGCGTGGCACTGCCCTTTGTGCCCGACAGCCGGCGCAGCGGCCAGTCCAGCTTCAATTTTCACCGGCTCTTCGCGCTGGCGTTCCAGGGCCTGACCTCGTTCACCACCTTGCCGCTGCGTATCTGGAGCCTGGTGGGCTTTTGCATCTCGGTCATCGCCATCATCTACGGCATCTACATCACCATCGAGACCCTGGTGCTGGACAACCCCATCGATGGCTGGCCGACCTTGGCCGCCGGCCTGATGCTGTTCTCCGGCGTGCAGCTGATGTCCATCGGCATGCTGGGCGAGTACATCGGCCGCATTTACGACGAGGTCAAGCGCCGGCCCCTGTACATCGTGGCGAACAACGACGACCGCAGCCCCGTGAGCAGCGAGCCCGCTGCGCCCCCGCTTGTGCCCGCATCCGCCACCGCGCCCGCACCGGTCGCGCCGATGCCGCCGGAGTCCTGAGCTTGCCGATCGCTGCCTTGGCCGATCGCCTGCGCAGACTGCCCCAGGGGCTGCAGTTTATTGCCGTGGGCGGCTCGGCCGCTGCCACCCATTTGCTGGTGGTGCTGCTGCTGGTCGGCGGCGCAGGCATGGCACCGCTGCTGGCCAATGTGCTGGCTTTTCTGATCGCCTTTGTGGTCAGCTACAGCGGGCACGCCTGGCTGACCTTTGCCGATAAACAGGCGCCGCATGCCCAGGCGCTGCCGCGCTTCTTTCTGGTCGCCTGCAGCTCCTTTGCCCTTAATGAACTGCTCTACTACCTGGCGCTGCACCAGCTGCACTGGCACTACGCCTGGAGCCTGGTCGCGGTGCTGGTCGTCGTGGCGGTATTTACCTTTGCCGCGGCCAAATGCTGGGCCTTTGCCCACGCTCGGCCGCACTGCGCACCATGAAACACATCACCCTTTGCGCCGACGATTTTGCGCTGCACCCGGCAGTCGATGCCGCCGTGCTGGAGCTGGCGGCGCTGGGCCGCTTATCGGCCACCAGCTGCATGACCACCGCGCCGGGCTGGCGTGACGCAGCGCGGGCCTTGCCAGCAGTGCGCGGCCAGCTGGACCTGGGCCTGCATTTCAACCTGACCGAAGGCCATGGCGTGGGGCCAGATACTGCGATCACGCGCATTCTCAGCCAGGCCTATACCGCCCGGCTGTCTGCCGCTGCGCTGCGCGACGCCTGGCGCCGCCAGCTCGATGCCTTTGAGGATGCGCTGGGCATGCCGCCCGTCTATGTGGATGGCCACCAGCATGTGCACCAGCTGCCAGGCGTGCGCAAGGCGATGCTCGCCGAGCTCAGCGCCCGCTATGGCGCAGCAGCGGCCCGGCAAATCTGGATCCGCTCCACGGCCCCTGCGGGCGCCCTGCGCTGGCAGGCCAAATCAGCCACGATTGCGCTCCTGGGCGGCTGGCGCCTCAGCCACCAGCTGCAGCGCCAGCATTGGGCCACCAACCAAGGCTTTGCCGGGGTCTATGGTTTTGATGCGCCGACGGAAGCCGCCTATGGCGGCCTGATGGCCCAATGGCTGGCCGAATGCCAAGACGGCAGTTTGCTGATGTGCCACCCGGCGCAAACGCCGATGCCCAATGACGCGATTGGCCAGCAGCGGCCGGTGGAATGGGCCTATCTGCGCTCGCCCGCGTTTGGCGCGCTGCTGGCAGCGCAGGGCTGCCGCATTGGCAAGCTGGTGCCTGCCAAGGGCGCCTAAGCAGGGATCACAGACCGCTGAAGTTGGGCTTGCGCTTTTCCATAAAGGCCTGCATTGCCTCTTTGGCAGCGGGCTGCTGCAGCAGATCGGCAAACACACGGCCTTCTTCGGCGATGCGCGACTGAACGGCCGCCATCTGGCCGCTCTTGAGCAGGCGCTTGCTCGCCATCAGCGATGCCAGCGGCTTGGCCGCCAGCTTGGCCGCCTGCGCCTGGGCAATGGTGTTGCATTCGGTCGGTGGCACCACGCGGTTGACCAAGCCCACTTCCAGCGCCGCCTCGGCCATGAAGGGGTCGCCCAGCAGCAAGGCCTCGCAGGCACGCTGGTGGCCCATCAGCTGGGGCAACAGCAGGCTCGACGCACCTTCGGGGCAGAAGCCCAGGTTGACAAAGGGCAGCGAGAACATCGCGTTGTCACCGGCATAGACCAGGTCGCAGTGCAGCAGCATCGTCGTGCCAATGCCCACGGCCGGGCCGCAGACGGCCGCGACGATCGGCTTGGGGAACGCGGCCAGTGCCTGCAAAAACTGGAACGGCGGCGCGTTGTCATCGGGCTTGGGGCCGTGGAGGAAATCGCCCAGGTCGTTGCCCGCCGTGAACACCGAGGCATCGCCCTGGAACAGCACCACGCGCACCTCGGCGCTGCTGGCGGCCTGCTGCAAGACCTCCGCCAGGGCCAGGTACATGGCGCCGGTCAGCGAGTTCTTCTTGGCCACCCGGTTGAAGGTGATGGTGCAGATGCCCGCTTCGGCCAGCACCCGGATATCGTCGCACGAGGATTGGATCGTCATAACAGTCTCTCAAAAAAGGGGTCGGTGCCGGGCCCGGGCCACGGCCAGGGCGCACACCGAAGACGCTGGCATGCTAACCGGATTTGGCGCGCCTTATTCCTTGTAATAGACCAGCTGGTGGCTGGTGGCCAGCAAAACGCCCTGGGGGGACCAGATCTGCGCGGTCTGGTCAAAAAAACCATCCCGAAAGCCCTGGCCCTGGGCCTGGGCCAGCACCGGCTGGGTGCCGACTGCGGCCAATTGCTCGGCACTGGCATGCACATAGACCGTCAAGGACACGGTGCCCACCGGCACGCGCTTGGCGCGGCGCAGCCAGATGCGAGGAAAAAACACGTCACACAGCGAGGTGAGCGCCGGCACATCGAGCGGGCGCGGGGGCTCGTCACTGACCCACATGCGGGTCAGGCTCGGGCTGCTTGCGCCGTCCCACTCCGTCGGATAGCCGCCCAACAGCGGGCGGATGTTGTAGCGGTTCAGCCATTCCACGCGGAAATCGGTGGTGTAGCGTTCCACCGCGCTGGAAGGCGGCACCTCGGGCATCACGTACTCGTCATCCGACCAGGTATCGCGCGCCAGGGCCGTCATCGCGGTCGCGGTGGTCGTCGTGGACCACTGGCCCTCGGCGTCTTGCTCGCGCAAGGTGATTATCCAGTGCTGGGTGCTGCGATTGGTGCGCGCCGGGATGGCTTCGATCACATAAGGCCGCTCGCCCACGGCGCCGGCGTAGTTCACGGTGACCGCCACCAGATCGCCCAGGCGCTGCGGGTGCTGCAGCACGGCCTGGGCCACTTGCGCAGCAGTGATGCCGCCGTAGGGCCCGACCATGTTCCAGTAGTCCTTGCTAGCCTGCGCCGCATACTGGTTCTGGCCGCTGGGTTCCATGGCCATCGCACGGTCAAAGGCATGGCGGGCGTGGTGGGAGGAGAGTTCACTCATTCGGACATCTTTCGCAGAAATTTTCGAATCCGCCGAAAACGCCATGTGCCCGTACCAAGCCTTTCAAGACCTGTCTTGCAGTTGCATTTTCTGCCACCCGACATTAGCAGCCAACGGCATCTGTTGCAGCCCAGTGGGCGACAGATGCCGTAGCCAGCGCCGGTTTAGATGCGCTCCAGAATGCCCGCCGCGCCCTGCCCCATGCCCACGCACATGGTCACCATGCCGTACTTGAGCTTGTTGCGCTGCAGCGCATGCACGACGGTGGCCGCGCGGATGGCACCGGTGGCGCCCAGCGGGTGGCCCAGCGCAATTGCGCCGCCCATGGGGTTGACCTTGGCCGGATCCATGCCCAGCTGCTGCATGACCGCGATCGACTGCGCGGCAAAGGCCTCGTTCAGCTCGATCCAGTCGATATCCTGCAAGGACAGGCCGGCATGGCGCAGCGCGACCGGGATCGCCTCGATCGGGCCAATACCCATGATCTCGGGCGGCACGCCCTTGCTGGCATAGCTGACAAAGCGCGCCAGCGGCGTCAGGTTAAAGCGCTTGAGCGCCGCCTCGCTCACCACCAGCAAGGCACCTGCGCCATCGCTGGTCTGCGAGCTGTTGCCGGCAGTGACAGAGCCGCGCGCCGCAAACACGGTGCGCAGCTTGGCCAGTCCCTCGATCGAGGTGTCCGGGCGCGGGCCTTCATCGAGGTCCACCGTGCGCGAGCGGCTGACCGCCTCACCCCGGGCGATGTCCACCCCCCGGTCGGTCACGGTGATCGGCGTGATCTCAGCGGCAAAATCGCCGGCCTGCTGCGCCGCCAGCGCGCGCTGGTGAGACTGCAGTGCAAAGGCATCCTGGGCATCGCGGCTCACCTTCCAGCGCTGCGCGACTTTCTCGGCAGTCAGCCCCATGCCGTAGGCAATGCCGACATCGCCTTCGCGCTCAAAGATGGACGGCGACAGCGATGGCGAGTTACCCATCATCGGCACCATGCTCATGCTCTCTACACCGGCGGCGATCATCACATCTGCCTCACCCACGCGGATGCGGTCGGCCGCCATCTGCAGTGCCGTCAGGCCCGATGCGCAAAAGCGGTTGACCGTCACCCCGCCCACCCCCACCGGCAGCCCTGCCAGCACCGCGCTGATACGCGCCACATTCAGGCCCTGCTGGGCTTCGGGGATCGCACAGCCGCAAACCACATCCTCAATCGCCTGCGGGTCCAGCCCCGGCACCTGCGCCAGCACGGCCTTCATCGTGGTGGCCAGCAGATCGTCAGGGCGCATATTGCGCAGATAGCCTTTGTGCGACTTGCCAATCGGCGTGCGCGTCGCCGCAACGATGTAGGCGTCTTGAACTTGTTTACTCATGGTCACTCGTCCTCTGTATTCACCTCCCTCTCCCGCAAGCGGGAGAGGGCTGGGGTGAGGGCCTGCAGCAGCTGCGCAAGCACCTCGTTGGTTTGTTGCAATACGTCGTGGTTCCAGAATCGCAGCACGCGCAAGCCTTGCTGATGCAACCACACCGTGCGCTGCTGGTCATAGGCTTGCGCCTGCAGATCCGCATGCTGGCCGCCATCGATCTCCACCACCAGACCCTGCTCCAGGCAGACAAAATCCAGGATGTAAGGGCCTAGCGGATGCTGTCTGCGGAACTTGGCGCCCGCCAGCTGGGGGTTGCGCAGGTGGCGCCAGAGCAGTTGCTCTGCAGTGGTGGAGGCTTGGCGCAGGGCGCGGGCGTTCTGCACGGGCACACTGACATCCGCCCTCACCCCTGCCCTCTCCCGCGAGCGGGAGAGGGGGTTTGGGGGCAGGGGCTGCTTCGCCACGATTTGCCTCAGTTGCGGACCGGCTTGCCGGTGTTCAGCATGCCCAGAATGCGCTCCTGGGTTTTTTCCTTCACGATCAAGTCGGTGAAGGCCTTGCGCTCCAGCGCCATCAGGTACTCCTCGTTCACCAGGGTGCCGGCATCCACATCGCCGCCGCAGACCACATCGGCCATATGGCTCGCGATCAGCATGTCGTGCTCGGTGATGAAGCCGCCTTCGCGCATGTTGACCAGGGTGCTGCGCAAGGTGGCTGCACCACTGCGGCCGGCCACCGGGAAGGGCTTGCGCTGCGGTGGGCGCCAGCCCGACTGCGCCATGGCCTTGGCCTGCGTCAGCGCCACAAACAGCAGCTCGTCGCGGTGCGGCACGATGACATCATCGGCCTGCAGGTAGCCGATGGCCTGCGACTCCAGCGCGCTGGTGCCGACGGTGGCCTTGGCGGCTGCGGTAAAGCCATTGGCCAGGAAGGGCAGCAGATCCGTGCCGGTGGAATACTGCGCATGGCGCGCGGCCTGGTAGGCGACATTGGTGAGGCCGCCGGCGCCGGGCACCAGGCCCACGCCCATCTCCACCAGGCCGATATAGCTTTCCATATGCGCCACGCGGCGTGCGCAGTGCAGCAGCAGCTCGCAGCCGCCGCCCAGCGCCATGCCATGCACAGCGCCAACCACCGGGATCTGCGCATAGCGCACCGACAGGAAGAGCTGCTGCATCACCTGCTCGATCTGATCGATGGCCATCGGGCCTTGCAGTGCAAAGGCCGGCATCATCGCCTGCAGATCGGCGCCCACGCTGAACGGTGCATCGCCCGACCAGACGACCATCGCATCAAAATCCTTTTCGGCCAGCGTCAGCGCGGCCTGCAGGTCTTCCATCACATCGGGGCTGATGGCATGCATCTTGGTCTTGATGCTGAAGACCAGCACCTGGTCATCGAGGGTCCAACTGCGTGAGGCCTTGCTCTCGGCCAGGGTGCGGCCTGCCGTGCGCCAGTCCTGCGCGGGCGCGCTCGTCTCGCCCAGCACGCGCTCGGGAAAGAGCTGGCGCGCATAGACCGGCAGATCGCGGCGCGGCACAAAGCGGTTCTCGGCAGCGCTCCAGGAGCCCTGCGCCGTGTGCACACCGCCGGCGTCCGCCACGGGGCCTTCAAACGCCCATTGCGGCAGCGGCTCGGTGCTGAGTGCCTTGCCAGCGTCAATGTCCTCCTGCACCATCTTGGCCACCTGCAGCCAGCCGGCTTCCTGCCACAGCTCGAACGGACCTTGCTGCATGCCAAAGCCCCAGCGCATGGCCAGATCCACATCGCGGGCATTGTCGGCAATGTCTTTCAGGTGCACGGCGGCGTAGTGGAAGCTGTTGCGCAAGATGGCCCAGAGGAACTGGCCTTGCGCGCCCTCGCTGCCCCGCAGCAGCTGCAGGCGCTCGCCCGCCGGCTTTTTCAGCATGCGGGTATAGACGTCGTTGCCCTTTTCGCCCGAGGGCACATAGGCCTGGTGCGCGGAGTCAAAGCGCTCGATGCCCATCCTGGTCTTGCGGTAAAAACCCGCCTTGGTCTTTTGGCCCAGCGCGCCGTTGGCGATCAGCTGGGTCAATACCGCCGGCGTGGTGTAGCTGGCGTAGAACGAGTCGCTCTGCGCCGTCAGCTGGGTCTGCATCGTCGCTATGACATGGGCCAGGGTGTCCAGGCCCACCACATCGGCGGTGCGGAAGGTGCCCGAGCTCGCGCGCCCCAGCTTCTTGCCAGTCAGGTCATCGACCACGTCGTAGCTGAGACCAAAGCGCTCGGCCTCGGCAATGGTCGACAGCATGCCCGCCACGCCGACGCGGTTGGCAACAAAGTTGGGCGTGTCCTTGGCGCGGATGACGCCCTTGCCCAGCTGGCTGGTGGCAAAGCTCTCGAGCTGGTCCAGCACCTGGGGCTCGGTCGCTGCCGTGGGGATCAGCTCCACCAGCTGCATATAGCGCGGGGGGTTGAAGAAGTGGATGCCGCAGAAGCGGTGGCGCAGCTGCTCTGGCAATGCTTCCGACAACGCAGTGATCGACAGCCCCGAGGTGTTGGAAGCCAGGATCGCATGGGGTGCGACAAACGGCGCAATCTGGTGGTACAGATCACGCTTCCAGTCCATGCGCTCGGCAATCGCCTCGATCACCAGGTCGCAGTCCTTGAGCTGCGCCAGGTGTTCTTCGTAGTTGGCGGGCGTGATCAGATCCGCTTCAGCCGCCACGCCCAGCGGCGAGGGCTTGAGCTTTTTCAGGTTGGCAATGGCCTTCTGGGCAATCGCGCTTTTGGGGCCTTCCTTGGCAGGAAGGTCAAACAGCACCACCGGCACGCGCACATTGACGAGGTGGGCCGCAATCTGCGCGCCCATCACGCCGGCGCCGAGCACCGCCACTTTTTTCACCACAAATCGGGACATGGTTACTCCACATTTCATGGCTGTCAGCCCCTGATAGGGATGCGCTGACAAGCCGTTGTATTCAAAACCTATTCGACGCGCGTCCAGGTCTGCGTGCGGCCAAAGGGGCCAATCGATCCGCGCACATCGAGCTTGTTGCCGTTGTCCGCAGGTGTGAGCTTGAGGCTGTAGCTGCTGCCGTTTTCCGGGTCGAGGATCTTGCCGTCTTCCCAGACCGCCTTGCCCGGCGCCTGCTTGGCACCGCGGATGATCTCCAGGCCGACGAGCGGCTGCCCCTTGCGGTCATCGCTGCAGCGGTCACAGACGGCCTGCAGATCGGCACCCTTGCGCAGCAGCTTTTCCACCTTGCCGCTGAGCACCCCGCCGCTGTCGCTGATGCGCACCTCGGACTTGGGTTCACCGCTTTTCTCGTCAAAGGTGCGCCACAGGCCCACCGGCGACATGTCCGCCGCGAGCGCTGGCAGTGCCACCGCCAAGCTGCCAGCCACCATCAGCACAGGTTTCAGCAAGGTTTGCATCAGGGTCTCCTTCGGTGTTTTTCGGCAGCACTGCAGCTGTCAAGCCAGCGCCGCGTCGGTGTTCATCAAGAGCTTGCTGCCGGTGCGCATGGTGCGCACGCGCAGGCCCGCCTCGGGGAACAGGCGCGCAAAGTAAAAGCGTGCCGTCTGCAGCTTGGCTTCGTAGAAGGTCTTGCCCGTCACATCGCCTTCGGCCAGTGCGCGCAGCGCGGTCTGGGCCATGCGCGCCCACCAGTAGCCCATCACCAGGTGGCCCATCACACACAGGTAGTCGGTCGCCGCAGCGCCCACTTCGTCAGGGTTTTGCAGCGCCTTGAGGCCCAGCTCGGTGGTGATGCCGGTCATCTGGCCGGCCAGCTGCGCCAGCGGGTTGATGAAGTCGGCCATGCGCTCGTTGACGCCCTCTTCCTCGACCAGACCCTGCACCAGCTTGCCCAGCGCCTTGAGCGCCGCGCCCTGGTCCCCCAGCACCTTGCGCCCCAACAGATCCAGCGCCTGGATGCCATTGGTGCCTTCGTAGATCATGTTGATGCGCGCATCGCGCACAAATTGCTCCATGCCGGTCTCATGGATGTAGCCATGGCCGCCAAACACCTGCTGGCACAGCACGGTCACCTCAAAACCCTTGTCGGTCAAAAAGGCCTTGAGGATGGGGGTGAGCAGGGCCACCTGCGCGGCATGGGCCTTGCGCACGGCTTCGTCGGGGTGGTTCAACTCTTCGTCGACCAGGGCCGAGGTGGCGACCATCATCGCGCGGCCGCCTTCGCTGTAGGCCTTGGCGGTCAGCAGCATGCGGCGCACATCGGCGTGCACGATGATCGGGTCGGCCGGCAGGTCCTTGGCCTTGGTGCCCGACAGGCTGCGCATCTGCACGCGGTCCTTGGCGTAGGCCAGTGCATTTTCATAAGCCACGGCCATCAGGCCCAGCGACTGGTTGGCAACGCCCAGGCGTGCGGCATTCATCATCACAAACATGGCCTGCAGGCCCTTGTTGGCCTGGCCAACCAGGCTGCCCACGGCGCCATCGATGGCGATCTGGGCGGTGGCATTGCCATGGATGCCCATCTTGTGCTCCAGGCCCGAGCAGCTGATGGGGTTGCGCGCACCCAGCGAGCCATCGGCATTGACCAGGAACTTGGGCACCAGGAACAGGCTGATGCCCTTGCTGCCCTTGGGCGCATCGGGCAGGCGGGCCAGCACCAAGTGCACGATGTTGTCGGTCATGTCGTGCTCACCGGCGCTGATGAAGATCTTGTTGCCGGTGATCTTGTAGCTGCCATCGGCTTGGGGCTCGGCCTTGGTGCGCAGCAGCCCCAAGTCAGTGCCGCAATGGGGCTCGGTCAGGCACATGGTGCCGGTCCATTCACCGCTGGTGAGCTTGGACAGGTAAAGCTTTTTCTGCTCGTCCGAGCCATACACATGGAGTGCCTCATAGGCGCCGTGCGACAGGCCAGGGTACATGGCCCAGGCCTGGTTGGCGCTGTTGAGCATCTCATACAGGCACTGGTTCAGCACAAAGGGCAGGCCCTGCCCGCCATAGGCACTGTCGCACGACAGGGCCGCCCAGCCGCCTTCCACATACTTGGCATAGGCCTCCTTGAAGCCCTTGGGCGTGGTCACGCTCGAATCGGCCGGGTTGCGCGTGCAGCCTTCGGCATCACCAGGCAGGTTGAGTGGCTGCACGACCTCGACCGCAAACTTGCCGGCCTCTTCCAAAATCGCATCCATGGTGCCGGTGTCCACCTCGGCATAGGCCGGCAATTGGGCAAAGCGGGCCGGCAGGTCCAGCACTTCTTGCATGAGGAACTGCATGTCGCGCAGCGGTGGGGTGTACTGAGGCATGGAAAGTCCTTTGGAAAAATTACGAGGTCAAAACAGAAACGGAGGCGGGCGCGGCCGCATCGGGCAGCGCTGCCAGGCAAGGGGCCAGCGCGGCATCGATCAAGGCGGCCTCGCGCTCGGGGTTCACCGCATGGCGCAGCAAGATGCCGCGCAGGCCGGTGGCAGCATGGCGCAGCGCCTGCGGGCCATGGAGAAAGCGGGTTTCATAGTGCAGCGACAAAATGATGCCGTGCAGCTCGAACAGCACTTGGTCGGGCGCGACATCGCTGCGCAGCTGGCCTTCGGTCTGGGACTGCACAATCGCGCGGCGCATCGCATCCATCCAGATGCGCACCGACTCGGACAGCGCATCGCGCACATCGCCGGGCCGGTCATCAAACTCCACCGCGCCGCTGATGTAGAGGCTGCCGTAGAGGCGGCTGGCATCATTGGGCTGGGCGGTGCTGCCCATCCAGCCGGTGGCCATATGCAGCAAACGGGCCAGCCCACGGGGCACCTGCAGCGCCGGTACAAAGATCTCGCGCTCAAAGCGCTCATGGTATTCGCGCACCACCGAGCACTGGAGCTCCTCACGTGATCCAAAGTGGGCAAACACCCCTGACTTGCTCATGCCCATGGCCAGCGCCACCATGCCCAGCGACAGGCCATCGAGCCCCTCTTGCGCGGCCAGGGACAGGGCGGCATCCACAATCGCAGCACGCGTTTGGGCGCCTTTGGCCAGCTTGGCGATCTCGGCAGGGCCTGGGGTGGAAGCAAGGGGTTTGGTCATAAATCAAAAAATAGCACGGTCGTTCTTTTTTTGATTCTTGCACAAACCCAGTGTGCTGCCAACCGTTGGTGTGCAAAGCAAGGGTAAACCACGGCAACGGCCGTGCCCCCCATGAAAAAAGCTGCTGGCCTTGTCAGGCTCAGCAGCTTTTGCGATGGGGTGGGCTGGCGTCAGTGCGCCATCAAGGACAGGCAGGCGTCGAGCTGCTCGGTGGGCAGACGGCGGAAATCCGAACGCGCAAAGCGCTGCAGGCGGCCGATCAGGAAGGACATCAGCACGCTGGAGCGCACATTGGCATCCACGGTGGGCGTAGCCGATGCATCGCCGCCGGGCACCACGCGCAGGCACTGGCGCAAGGTGGTCTCGATGCGCTCGAAGAACTGCTGCATGCGCTGCTGCAGACGGGGGTTTTCGGACTGCAGCGCATCGCCCAGCATCACGCGCACCATGCCGGGGTTGCGCTCGCCAAACTGCAGCACCATGGCCACGACACGGTGGGCCTGGGCAATGCCCTGCTCCACGGTCTTGGCGGGGTCGGGCACATCGCGGCCGGTGATCTGCACGGCCAGGCTATAGACGGACTGCTCGATGAACTCGATCAGGCCTTCGTACATCTGGGCCTTGCTGGCAAAGTGGCGGTAGAGGGCCGCCTCGCTGATCGACATTTGCGCGGCCAGTGCCGCCGTGGTGATGCGGTCTGCGCCTGGCTGCTCCAGCATGGCCGCCAGCGTCTGCAGAATCTGGATTCGACGCTCTCCGGGTTTTGGACGTTTACGGGTAGGTGCCGGGTTAGCGGCTTCTAGCGGCGCATCGACGAGGTCGGCGGCGAAAGAAGATTCTTGATCAGACATGCGTTGAATATGAGGCTGCACCCGACGCAGTCTCCCAACACCGCCAGGTATTTTTTATTGATAAAAGTAAGGCACTCGCCTCACAGGTTGCCAGCGCAACCTTGGGCCCTCTGTAACATCTTACTGCAAAAGAACTGCAGAAAAATGATAAAAATCATGTGCATTGCTAGATGCACAAATCAATTACGCAATCAAATGTATCAATAACTACGAATCATTGTTCCGTAGGCTGTGTCGGTCAAAATTTCGAGCAGCATCGCGTGTGGCACGCGGCCATCGACAATATGCACGGCATTGACACCGCTCTTGGCGGCATCGATGGCGCCAGCCAATTTAGGCAGCATACCACCCGAGATGGTGCCGTCCTCGATCAGTTCATCGATCTGGCGCGAGGTCAATTCGGTCAGCAGCTGGCCTTGCTTGTCGAGCACACCAGGGATGTTGGTGAGCAGCATCAGCTTTTCGGCCTGTAGCACGGTGGCCAACTTGCTGGCCACCACATCGGCATTGATGTTGTAGCTCTCGTTGTTCTCACCGAAGCCAATCGGGCTCACCACGGGGATGAAGGCGTCGTCCTGCAGCGCCTTGACCACGCTCGGGTCGATGGACAGGATGTCGCCGACCTGGCCGACATCGTGCTCGACCGATGGATCCTTGTTGTCCTTCAACTTGAGCTTTTGGGCGCGGATCAGGCCGCCATCACGGCCAGTCAGGCCCACGGCCTTGCCGCCGGCCTGGTTGATCAGGCCCACGATGTCTTGCTGCACTTCGCCGGCCAGCACCCACTCCACCACTTCCATGGTTTCGGAGTCGGTCACGCGCATGCCCTGCACGAACTTGCCTTCCTTGCCCAGGCGCTTCAAGGCGTTCTCGATCTGCGGGCCACCGCCATGCACCACCACAGGGTTGATACCCACCAGCTTGAGCAGCACCACGTCTTCGGCAAAGTCGGCCTGCAGCTCGGGGTCGGTCATGGCGTTGCCGCCGTACTTGATGACCATGGTCTTGCCATGGAACTTGCGGATGTAGGGCAGTGCCTGCGCCAGAATTTCAGCCTTGTCGCGCGGGGCAATGGAGAGAGAAGGAGTCGTCATGGTTGCAGGCCTTTACAGCAGCGGAGAAGATGCAAAACGCGCATTGTGCCCCAAAGTGCCGCCTGCCTGCTGATCAGCGAATCCAGCCCGGTAGCTTGAAGCGCACGATCACCAGATAGGCAGCGACATAGGAGACACAGAACAGCGCACAAAAACCGATCAGGATATAGGTGTTGCGCCAGAACAGGACCGCCGGCACCACGGTGAGCAAAGTGAACGCCCACAAATACGGCGCGGTCCGGTTATTGCGGCGCAGCATGCGGCGCGCCGCATTCTCATCGAGCACGCTGCGCACGATGCGGCGGTAGATCAGCTGGTGCAGGTGCAGCGCATCGGCCATGCCCGGCGAGTCGCCGCGCGCGAGCTTGCGGTAGATGGAAAACATGGTCTCCCAGACCGGATAGATGAGCAGCAGCATCGGGAACCAGGGCGATACGATGGGGTGGCGCTGCACCAAGGTGATGCTGCAAAAGGCGATCACGATGCCCCAGACATAGGCGCCGCCATCGCCGGCAAACAGCTGGCCCATGGGGTAGTTCCAGAACATGAAGCCCAGGGTGGCGGCGGCCGTGATCACCAGGATCGCTGCCAGCTCGCGGTCACCCAGCTGCAGCGCCACATGGGTGAGCGCCGCGCAGATGATGACCGCCACCATGCCGGCCAGGCCGTTGTAGCCATCGATGATGTTGAAGGCATGGGGCAGGCCCGCAATGGCCAATACGGCCAGCGCCATGCCCAGCCAGGGCGCGGCGCTCAGCACCGTATCGAGCCAGACCAAGCCCATGCGCGGCACCGTCATGCCCAGCAGGTAGACGGCCAGCAAGCCGGTCAGCAAAGTGAGGACCAGGCGGTAGCGCACCGTCATGCGCTGGGTCATGTCTTCGGCAATACCACCGGCGACGGCGGGCAGCATCGCCATGAAGAAATACAGCACCCACTGGTTCCAGTGCAGCGCATTGCCGTAGTAGCCCCACCAGTTCTGCAGGCCGGCGACGCCCACCGTCAGCACCAGGCTGACAAACATCGCCAAACCGCCCAGCCGGGGGATGTTGCCCATATGGAAGCGCTGGGGCAAATCCTTGCCATAGCGTTTGGCATGGCCGCGCATGCGGCGCACGATGAAACCCGCGCCAATGAGCGTACAGAGAAAAGCGACCACTGCCAGGAAAATCATTATTCAATCATCGTGAGTGCTGCCGTGGGGGTACGCCGGAGCAAGGCCCGGGCGCGCCAGAAAACTGCCGAGGTCCACAGCCGCAGCAAGCTGCGAATATGCCACAAAGCATGGCGCGCCCGGCGGTGGCTGGCGCGTTGGCCAGCATGGCCCACCACGCAGGCGGCGCGCGCCAGGGTCCAGCCCGCCAGGCGCAGGCGCAGGCACAGCTCCACATCCTCGCAGTACATGAAGTACGCGGTATTGAGCCCGCCAATGCCCTGCCAGACGGGCGTAGGCAGCAGCCACATGGCGCCATTGACCCATTCGGCCCGGGTCTCGCGGCGTTTGACCGCATAGCGGCGCAGCAAGGACCAGGGGGTGGGCAGCTCGCGCTCGCTGTCCTGCAGCTGGCCATGCTCATCCACCTGCATCGGGTAGGCCAGGCCCACACCCTGGCGCTGCAGCGCGCGCACCAGTGCGGGGAAGGGGTTGCCGCCCGTCAGATCCACATCCGGGTTCAGCACGCAGACCAGGGGCTCGGTCGCGTCGGCCAAGGCCGCATTGTGGTTGGCTGAAAAGCCTTGCGGCACGCTGTTGTGGCGCAGCTCCAGCACAAAGGGCCAGCCGCCGGCGGGCGCCAAGGGTGCGGGCTCGGGCAGGTTCAGGGTCAGCACCACGCGGCGGACACCGGTGCCGCCCGCGCCGTGCAGCGCCAAGGCATCGAGCAGCTGCTGCACCATCGCCCCATGGCCATGGCTGACCACGGACAAGGCGATGGGAGGGAGCGGGGAGGTGGGGCTGGCGGACATCAGCGGGCATTATCCATCAGCGGCCAGTGCTGAAATCAGCCCAGCGCGCCAGTTGTAACGGCACCTCAGTACAGGCGCAGCGCCAGCAGCACACGCAATATCAAGGTGTCGACCTTGCTCATGCGCCAGTAATAGCGCTGGGTCGAGGCGCGCAACGCCGTCGTCCAGCTGCTGCGGGAGCGGATCAGCATGCGCAGCTGGCGGCGCTGGGTATGGGCCAGGCTGGGGCCATGGAGCCGGTCGAACTCGCTCAGCTGGTCGATCCAGCCGGGGCCCGCCTGGCGCAGCCGGCGCCAAAAGCGCTGCACGCGCGCCCATTGGCCGGCCAGGCCCTGCTTTTGCATGCCGATGGTGTTGCTGCCATGCTGGCGGTAGAGGATGTGGCTCTCGCTGTCGAACACCACCTGGCCAAAGGCCGATACCACCAGGTAGGCCCACCAGTCATGCGCCAGGCAAAAGCCGGGGCGCTGCGCCAGCAGGCGCTCGCGCGCCGCGCGGTTGAGCGCCATCGTGCAACCGGTCGCAATATTCTGCACCAGCGCATTGCCCCAGCCAATGCAGCGGCGGTCGTAATCGGGCGAAGGGCCGATGGGCTGCAGATCGCGGTCCACATACTGGGTTCGCGAGCAGTAGAGCGCCGCGCCCTGCTTGCCTTCCAGCAGCGCCAGCGCGCGGCTCACCTTGCCGGGCAGCCAGACGTCATCCTGGTCGCAGAATAAATAGAAATCATAGCCAGCGCCCACGTTTTGCAATAATTCGTAAAAACTAGCTACAAAACCAAGGTTTTCGCCGGCCTGGATGTGGATGTTTGGATGGATGCTGGCATAGCGCCGGACAATGGCCAGGCTCTGGTCACTGGAGCCATCATCGCGCACCCAGATATCGCAACCCGCATGGCTTTGCGCCAGCAGGGAATCGAGCTGCGCAGGCAGAAACGGCTCGCCGTTGAATGTAGACAATAGAATTGCCACACGATTTTGCTTGTCAGTCATTCATCTTTCACCTGCATCTGCAGGCCTATCTCGGCAAAATTCCTACCCATTCCCATATCCATGACCCGCGAACACCACGTCTACACCCGCCACATCGATCTCCAGCAGCGCAGTTCGCTGTCCGTGCTGGCGAACAAGATACAGCCGGGCGCCCGGGTGCTCGATCTGGGCTGCGGCCCCGGCGTGCTGGGCCAGTACCTGCACGAGCACAAGGCCTGCACCCTCGATGGTGTGACGTTCAGCGCTGAGGAGGCCGCGCTCGCCAGGCCGTATTATCGCGATCTGGCTGTGGCCGATCTGGAACAGATCAACCTGGCTGAAGCTTTTGCGCTGCGCCAGTATGACTATATCGTCTGCGCCGATGTCCTGGAGCACCTGCGCCAGCCCGAGCAACTGCTGGCCGACTGCCGCGATCTGCTGGCAGAAAACGGCGAAATCCTGGTCTCGATCCCCAATGCGGGCTACTGCGGCCTGGTGATGGAGCTGATGCAAGGTGAGCTGCGCTACCGCGAAGAAGGCCTGCTTGACGCCACCCACCTGCGCTTTTTCACCCGCCAGTCGCTGCTGCGGCTGATGCAAGCGGGCCAGTGGAGCGTGCAGTCGCTCGAGACCATCGACCGCCCGCTCGACGAATCCGAATTTGCGCGGACCACCGCCGACAGCCTGCCGCCCGCCGTGATGCGCTACCTGCTGGCCCAGCCCGATGCGCTGGCCTACCAGTTCATCTGCAGTGTCCGGCCCAGCAGCGATGCCGCTGCAGCCCAGGCCCATGCGCTGCTGGCGATCGAGAGCGAGGCCAACACGGCGCATGCCAGCTTCACCACCAACCTGTACTGGGCCGATGCCGGCCAGTTCAGCGAGTCGCACAAGCTGATTGCCAAGGGCCAGATCGGCGCCCTGCAGCAGAGCATTCGCTTTGCGCTGCCGCGCTTTGAAGGCACCCAGCCCACATTGCGCTGGGACCCGGCCGACCGCCCCGGCTTTTTGCACCTGCATGCGATGCGCCTCTATGACGCCAGTGGTGCGCTGCGCTGGCGCTGGGAAGCGGACCGGCCAGAAGCGCTGGCCCAGGTGCCGCACAGCCAGATCAGCTGGCAGCCGGCCCCCGCCACCGCGCCGGGCAGCACGCTGCTGTTGCTGACGGGCGATGACCCGCACCTGCACCTGCCGATTGCCCCGGCGCTGCTGCAGGACTGCCTGCAGACCGAAGGTGCGGTGCTCGAAGTCAGCCTGGGCTGGCCGATGTCGGCCGACTACGCTGCGCTGGCCGATAGCGCCCAGGAGCTGCAGGCCCGCATCCGCCACGCTGATACCGAGGTGCTGCGCGCCCAACAGGCCCAGGCCGATGCCCACACCCAGCTGCGCCTGCTGCAGGCCCATATGCAGCAGCAGAAAGAAAACCTGGAAGCCGCGATTGCCCAGCAGCAAGAACATATCCAGGGCCAGCAGACCCATATCGGCAACCTGCAAACCCACCTGGGCAATATCGAAGCCTCGGAGGCCTACCGTGTGGGCCAGAAACTGGCCAGCGCCAAGGCGCGGCTGCGCGGCCGGCCTGCGCCCGCCCCGGCCGTTGTGCATGTGCCCGAGCCTGTGCAGGATGCAGTGCAAGCAGTCGATGCACAGGAGGTGATCGCAGAGCTGGAAGATGATGCAGTGCTCGCCGTTGTTGTCGATGAAGCTGCGCCCGCTGAATCCCGGCCCGAGCCTGTGCGCCCGCTCGCAGCAGCCCAGCCCGCTCCCATGGTCGACATCATCGTCCCGGTCTACCGGGGCCTGGGCGACACGCAACGCTGCCTGCAGTCGGTGCTGCAAGCGGCCACGCAAACCAATAGCCAGCTGGTGGTGATCAATGACGCCAGCCCCGAGCCGGAATTGACCGCCTGGCTGCGCGAGCTGGCCCAGCAGGACAGCCGCGTGCAACTGCTGGAAAACGACATCAACCTGGGGTTTGTCGCCACCGTCAACCGAGGCATGGCGCTCAACCCCAGCCATGATGTGCTGCTGCTCAACAGCGACACGGAGGTGTCGCACGAATGGCTGGACCGCCTGCACCGGGCGGCCTACAGCGCCACCGATGTGGGCAGCGTCACGCCGCTGTCCAACAACGCGACGATCTGCAGCTACCCGCGCTTTTGCGAAAAGAATGCGCTGCCGGCCGACGCCGATCTGCTGCGCCTGAACCACCTGGCCGCCAGCGCCAATGCCGGGCAGACGGTCGAGGTGCCCACCGGCGTGGGCTTTTGCATGTACATCCGCCGCGACTGCCTTGCGCAGACCGGCCTGTTTGATGTGGCGCATTTCGGCAAGGGCTACGGCGAAGAGAACGACTTCTGCATGCGCGCCCATGACCTGGGCTGGCGCCATCTGCTGGCGCTGGACAGCGTGGTGCTGCACACCGGCGGCGTCAGCTTTGGCGACAGCAAGACGCCGCGCGAGCAGGCCGCCTACCAGACCCTGCTGCAACTGCACCCTGCTTACGACAGCCTGGTGCAAGCGCATCTGAAGGCCAACCCGGCCCAGGCCGCGCGCAATGCCATCGACAAGGCACGCCTGCGCCAGCACCCGCTGCCGCGCGTGCTGATGGTGCTGCACAACGCCGGCGGCGGCACCCTGCGCCATGTCAAGGAGCTGGCCCACAGCCTGCGCGACCGCGCGGTATCGCTGGCCCTGACCCCGCTGGAAGACAACTACATCCGCCTGCAGTGGCTCGATGCGGCCGAAGGCTATGACGAGGAGTTCCACTGGCCCACGCAGTCTGACGCACTGGTGGCGCAGCTGCGCGAGCTGGGCGTGAGCCATATCCACTTCCACCACCTGATGGGGCTGAACCTGGAAGTGATGCGCCTGCCCGAGCTGCTGGGCGTGCGCTATGACTTCACCGCCCACGACTACTACGCGATCTGCCCGCAGATCAACCTGATGGAGCCCACCCACAACCCGCGCTATGCGGCGCTGGGGGTGCCGCAGTGCCCGCAATGCTCTGGCGCCGAACCCGCGCCCACCGGCGAGTACATCGATGCCTGGCGCATGCGCCACCGCCTGTTCCTGAACCAGGCGCGCTATGTGCTCGCACCCAGCAAGGATGCGGCACTGCGCATGCACGAGTACTTCCCCGATGCGCCAGTGCGCTATGTCACCCACCATGACATCCCCGATGCAGCCTTGCTGCCTGTGCCCAAGGGCCAGCCGCTGGCGCCCCATGCCCATCTGCGCGTCTTTATCCTCGGCGGCGTGAGCCTGGCCAAGGGGGGCGATGTGATGGAAGCCGTGGCGCTGGCCGCCGCCCAAAGTCAGGCGCCGGTCGAGCTGCACCTGCTGGGCTACCCGCACCGCCGCATGCGCACCCAGCCCCATGCCAGCCTGACCGTGCACGGCCCCTATGACGATGCCGACCTGCCCGCACTGATGGCGCGCCTGCAGCCCGATGTGGTCTGGTTCCCGGCGCTGTGGCCCGAGACCTATAGCTACACCTTGAGCGCTTGCCTGCAAGCCGGTGTGCCGGTGATCGCGCCCGATATCGGCGCCTTCCCCGAGCGACTGGCAGGCCGCCCCTGGACCTGGCTGCGTCCCTGGAGCACCTCGGCCGACGAATGGCTGGCGCTGCTGCAGGACATTCGCCAGCGCCAGTACGTCGACGGCCAGCCACCGCTGCCTGCCCCGGCTGCCGCGGTCGATCTGAAAGCCCAGTACCTGCAGCCCTGGAGCTACGGGCACGATTACCTGACGGGTCTGCGCCCGGCCCTTAATTAAATAAAATAGGCCAATAGTGCTTGCAAATCAAGCAGCCACCGCTACAAAAACAAAGAGCCATTCCTTGTCATCCACTCTCTCTACCTTGCGCAAGCTGCCCCACAAGCTGCGCCAGCTCAGCCGCAGCCTCTACCTGCTGGCCGCCGATCCACGCCAGTTGGGCAGCAACAGCCGCAGGCTCTGGCGCGCCTGGCGCACGGGCGGCAGCCAGATGCTCAAGCACCAGCTGCTGTCGCTGGGCCATCCCGATGCACCGACGGTGCCCGTCGCCCCTACCGATGCCTGGCAGGACTACCAGCAGCGCCTCTCTAGCGAAGTGCTGCCCGTGCTGCGCGCCGAGATTGCCGCGTTAAAGCAGCCCGTCAGCATCTCCATCCTGGTGCCCACCTACAACACCGACCCGGCCATGCTCACCGCGATGGTCGACTCGGTACGCGCCCAGATCTACCCGCACTGGGAGCTGTGCATTGCCGACGATGCATCGCCCAAGCCCCATGTGCGCCAGATGCTGCAGGAGCTGGCCGCGCAAGAGCCGCGCATCAAGCTGCACCTGGGCGAGAGCAACCATGGCGTATCACACGCCAGCAACCGGGCGCTGGCCTTGGCCACGTCCCCGTTTGTGGTGCTGCTCGACCATGACGACCTGCTCCAGCCGCAGGCGATCTACCGCGTCGCGCAAAGCGTCATGGCCGATGACCCGGACATGCTGTACTCGGACGAAGTGCTGGTCAGCCCCGATGGCAAAGAGGTGCTGCAGTACTTCCACCGCCCAGCCTTCTCACCCGAATACCTGCGCAGCCACCCCTATATCGTGCACATGGCGGGCTTTCGCACGGCGCTGCTGCGCAGCCTGGGTGGCTTTGACGAGACCTTGGGCATCTCGCAGGACTACGACCTGATCCTGAGGGTCAGCGAAGCGGCCAGCCGCATCGTGCACTTGCCGGAGATCCTCTACCAATGGCGCACCCACACCGGCTCGGCCGGCCACGACAAGATGGCCCAGGTGATGAGCACCTCGACCGCCGTACTGCAGCGCCACCTGGACCGCAGCGGCGTGGCGGCGCGCTCGGCCCCCGGGGTGTCGTTCAATTTCTTTGAGACGCAGCACCAGATCGCCGATGGCCAGCGCGTGGCCATCATCATCCCGACCAAGAACTACGGCAGCCTCGTGCGCCAGTGTGTGGACAGCATCCGCGCCACCGTGCAGCATGCCGCCTATGACCTGATCGTGATCGACCATGCATCGACCGAGCAGGCGAGCCTCGACTACTTTGCGCAACTGGAGCAAGAAGGCACCGCCACCGTGCTGCGCTACCAGGGGCCCTTCAATTTCTCGGCGATCAACAACTGGGCGGTGCGCCAGCTGACCCGGCCGTATAGCCACTACCTGTTCTGCAACAACGACATCGAGGCGCTGGAGAGCGGCTGGCTCGAGCACATGCTGTCACAGTGCCAGGACCCGAGCGTGGGCATGGTGGGCGCGCAGCTGCTCTACCCCGACCGCACGTCGATCCAGCACGCCGGCGTCTGCGTGGGCGCCTTTGGCATCGCCGAGCACTATGGCAAGTTCCTAAAGCTGCCGCCCGACCGCGTTGACATCGCCTTCATGGGCCGCCTGGTGAGCACGCATGAGGTCTCGGCCGTGACCGCTGCGTGCCTGTTGATGCGCAAGGAAACCTTTGATGCCATCGACGGCTATGACGAAAAGCTGGCCGTGGGCTTTGGTGATGTGGACCTGTGCCTGCGCACCTTGCAGCTGGGCTGGCGCGTGCTGTACTGCCCGCAGGCGACCTTGGTCCACCATGAGTCGATTACGCGTGGCAAGGCCGAAGGCTATGACCCCCACCCCGAAGACTCAGCCTTGTTTGCCAGCCGCTGGCGCGATTTTCTGGACCAGGGCGACCCGTACTTCCACCCCGCATTTGAAGTGCGCCACACCTGCTGGCTGGTACGCACGCCCCTGCATTGTGAGGCCTCGATCAACCGCCGGCTCTTTAGCCGCAGCGGCCTGGGCCAGCGCATGCAGCGCCTGAGCTACAGCGCCAGCGTCTCGGTGCCGCTGCCGCAGGCAGCGGCTGCGGCAGGTACCCAGCCCAGCGCCTGACGGAAAACTGGCCGGGGCCCTGTGCGGGCTGCCGGCCAGCGATCAAACGGGGCGCTGCAGCAGCAAAAAGATCTCGTTGTTGGTCAACACCTCGCGCGGGTACTGCGCCAGCAATGCCTCAGGCACGGGCCCCGGTTCATAGTGGCGGCGCTCCTCACGCGCCACCGTAAAGCCCGCCTCCTTGGCCAGCGCCACCAGCTCATCGGCGGTCAGGCGGTTGAGCTCCTGGTATTCCTTGAACACAAAGCGCTTGTAGCCCTCCGGTCCAAAATCGGCAAAGCCAAAGTCCACCTCATCGGGGCTGAGTTCGCCGTCGTAGGCTTCAATGACCTTCCAGAGCGCATCCTCGTCCACCAGCAAGTGGTGCCAAGCCACATCGTCATAGCGGCGCAAGTGGGAGCCAAAGGCCGAGTAGAACAGCGGCTCGATCTGCAAGAAGAAATGTCCGCCCGGCTTGAGGCAGGCCAGCAGGTCTTTCAGGATGGGCAGCAACTGGTCGCGCTGCACATGCTCAAAGGTCGACCAGCTCATGATGCCGTCATAGAGCGGCGCCTGGCCCGCCAGCGGCGCGCTGGGCGTGATCGTCTGAAAACTCAGCGCGGCCGGAATGCGCTGCATGCCCAGCTGCTCCTGCGCAATGCGGGGCAGCTTGGCGTATTCCTGGCGTACATCGATGCCGTGGATGGCGCCCGCGCCATGGCGCAGCACCAAGGCCAGATCGGTGATGCCATCGCCGCAGCCAAACTGCAGCAGGCGGGCCGCACTCAGATCCATCACCGGGCTGAGCCACTGTGCCACCACATCGGATGCGTAGTGGAAGTGGGAGCGGAACCACTCGTCGGTAATTCGGCTGTCGTCAAAGTCAGGCAAGCCCAACCGCTTTTCACGCAATTGCGCCAGGCGGCGCATACGGCTTCCGCGGTTCATGATGGCTTTCGCAGCACGTACACATCCTGGTGGTTCCAGAACTGCACGGGCGAGAAATACTCGAGCTTGTCGGCGCCCACGGTCTCGGCAATGCGGGCGCGCACAAAGGCTTCGGTCGTAAAGGCCGTGCCGTACTCGTTCGGGTCGATCGCGTTTGACTCGCTCGACGGCGCAAAGAAAAATCCCTCGTCGTCGAGCGGCACGCTGTCAAACCGCGCCGCCTTGATACCGTGCGTGCTGAACACCAGAATGCCTCCCGGCGCCACCACGCTGTACAACACCTGCAGCCAGCGGCCCCAGGTGCTGCGCGGCAGGTGGCTGAACAGCGACAGCACAAAGACCGTGTCGTACTGGCGCGGCGCCACCAACTGCTCAGGGACGCTGGCCGAGACAAAGCCCTGCACGCCAAAGGTGCGCTGCGCGAAGTCCACCGCATCGGGCACCACATCCGACACCGTCACCTTGTCCGGCCCCAGCAGATGGGCGAGATGGCGGGTAAAGCGGCCATGGCCGCTGGCAAACTCCAGAAAATGCTGGCTCTGCACCAACGGCTGGCCGACCCGCTCCATCACCGTCATCAGCTCGGCCAAGGTACGCCAGCCATCGGCCAGGTAATCGCGCAGCGGGTTGCTGCTGCTGGCGTGGCCGGCAAAGAAGCCAAAAATATCATCGGCCGAGGAAATCGTGCAGTCCAGGCCGAAGATGTTGCGGAATGAGCCGGTCAGCCCGTGCTGCTCGATCAGCGCATGCGCTGCCAGCATCGTGTCTTTTTCGGCACGGGCGCGCAGCAGCAGGCCCGAGGCCGCTTCAAAATTGCCATGTGCCAGCATCAGCTGTGCATCGGCCAGCAGCTGCTGGCCCTGGCTCGTTGCAGAAGGAGAATTCGTGGTCATAAATCTGGGGGCGATGAGCGCGCCAGCGCGGATGCCGGCGCTCTCGTTGGCTGGGGTTCAAGCCGCACGCGCAGTTGCACGCAGCCTCAGCCCCAGTGGTGGGGCAATCGTACCAGTCCAGGCAGCGGCTTGGGGTAGATAAAGCGGAAGACGGTGTATTGGAACCATTGGTCGTAGACCGCCAGGCCCGAGCCATCGAACAAAAAGGCGCTGACCACATAGTCACCGCTGTGCAAGGGCAGATCCGGAAAGCTCAGCACCGATTGCCAGCTACCATCGGCCAACTGCACGGGCACAGCGTCTTCCTCATGCGTCGCCAGGCAGGCAATGCCTACGCCCTTGTTCTGCTCGATCATGAAGCCAATATTGGGCTGCTCGGCGCCATTGCCGCGCGCCTTGATCGTGACGACCAGGTCCTGCCCTTGCAGCACCGGGGGATCGCCCGGGCCCAGGTTCGCAATATCGACCGACAGAATGCAGGCGTTGCCTGCCTCTTCGGACTTGGGCTGCGATGGCGGCTGTACCGCATATGGCGTATCCAGCGGGTCGATGGGCTCTGTAGCGACGGCTGCGGCGGCCACATCGGCCAGCGCATCCGGCACCGCAGCTGCCGCATCATCGCCCCACTGCAACTGATCCTTTTCCTCCCGCTTTTGGCGGGTGCGCACATCGTAGGCAGCCAGCACCGCTTCGGTCTCGCCAAACATCTGCACCTGGCCCTGCTCCAGCCACAGTGCGGCATCGCAGAGATGGCGAATATGGTAGGGGCTGTGCGAGCAAAAGAGGATGGTGCAGCCCTTTTGGCGAAAGTCCAGAATGCGCTCGATGCATTTTTTCTGAAAGCTCTGGTCACCCACGGCCAGCGCCTCATCGACGATCAGCACGTCGGGCTGCACGGCAGTGACAAGCGCAAAGGCCAGGCGCACATTCATGCCGGAGGAATAGGTTTTGACGGGCCGGTCGATCGCATCCTGCAGCTCCGAGAATGCAATGATCTCGGGTTCGAGCTTGCGCATCTCCTCCTGGCCGATGCCAATCAGGCTGCCGGCAAAATACAGGTTGTCGCGGCCGCTGAAATCGGGATGAAAGCCAGCGCCCAACTCCAGAATGGCGGTGATGCGGCCCGAGCGCTCAATCGAACCTGTAGACGGCTGCATGGTGCCGGCCAGCAGCTTGAGCAGCGAGCTTTTGCCCGCGCCGTTGTCGCCCACCACGCCAATGCACTGGCCGCGCCCCAGACTGAAGCTGACATCGCGCAGCGCCCAGTGGCTGCGGTGCATGGCCCGGCCCGTCAGCAGCGCCTTGACGCGCTGGCGCGGTGAGTCGTAGAGCTTGTATTCCTTGCCCAGATTCTTGACCACCAGCACCGCAGGAGCCTCTTGCGTCTTTGCCATCTGCACGCCCGTCATAGCCAGTCCACCAGCTGGTCACGGCTGCGCCGCACCAGCACATTCACCACCACGGCAAGCAGTGCAATCCACACCGCGCTCACCACCCAGACCTGCATTTCCGGCCACTGGCCTTGCAACAGTGCCGACTGGTAGCCCATCACATAGGACGCCATCGGGTTAAGCCACAGCAGCCAGCGCCAGCCCTGCGGAAACATCGTAATCGGAAACAGGATGGGGGTCAGGTAGATACCCACCGACAATGCAAAACCCACCAGCTGCACGGTGTCGCGCAGGGCGGCGGCAAAGATCGCCAGCGCATAGGACAGCAGCAAGGTCATCAGCAGCTGCATCGCCATCAGCGGCAGCAAGGCAAGCACCCCCCACTCCAGATGGTGCACGGGGATATAGCACAGCGCCAGCAGCAGCATCAGCGGCCCGAAGATCCAGGAGCTGGCCAGCACCGAGCGCACCGGGAACAGCACCGGTGGCAGCGGGTTCTTCTGCAGGATGGAGCCTGCCTCCAGCAAGCTGCCCATGCCCCGCGAGACCGCATCGCAAAACGCCATCCAGGGCAGCGCACCCACAATCAGGAAGGTGCCCACCGCATGGCTGGATGCACCCTCTCCCAGCCGCATCGCGAACACGATGTCGAACACCAGGTAGTAGGCCGCCACGGACAGCAGCGGCTGCAGATAGGGCCAGATGACGCCCAGCGCGGTGCCGGCATGGCGTGCCGCCACCTCGCGGCGTGTCATCACGCCGATCAGCGCGCGGGCGTTCCAGACCTCTTGGATACTGTGCAGAAAGGTGCGCATCAAAGTTCGATATTGAAAGACAAAGCGCCCATGAAAAAAGGAGAAGGCCATTTCAGCCTCCTCCTTGCCCCATCGGCAGTGACTAGCGATTATTTTGCCTTATATTGCGCCAAGAACGCTTCCAAGGCTTTTTCATCAAACTTGGCCTTGCTGGTGACCTTCTCGACTTCGGCCTCGCGCGCAGCCTGCAAGGCCTTTTGCGTGAATTGCTTCTCCAGTTCTGGGCGCGCTTCTTCAAAGGTCTTCTGCACCGCGGGCTTGCGCTCGATGAACTTGATCACATGGTAGCCAAATTGGCTCTCCACCACAGGAGCGAACTCGCCGGGCTTGCTCAGCGCAAAGCCGGCCTTCTCAAACTCGGGCACCATCCGGCCACGGGCGATGAATCCCAGATCACCGCCACGTGCAGCGCTGCCAGGGTCTTCAGAGTTGTCCTTGGCCAGCTGCGCAAAATCTGCACCAGCCTTCGCTTCAGCCAGCAGCTTCTCTGCCTTTTGCTTGGCGGCATCCGTCTTGCCCTTGACCAGGATATGTGCCAGATGCACCTCTTCAGGCGTCGCCATGCTGTCCTTGTTAGCAGCGTAGTGCGCCTTGATCTGCGCCTCGATCAACTTCGGATCAGGCGCGTGTTGGGCATTGAATTTGGCCAGATAGGCATCCGAGATCACCTTGTCCGCAGCAATGCGCGCGGCGGCGGCCACCTGGGGGTCATCTGCCACACCCACAGAACGCGCATGGGCTGCCATGGCACGGCGCACAAAGAGAGCATGCACCATCTGCTGCACGCCGTCCTTGTTGGCCAAAAATGAATCACGCATCTCTGCTGGCAAGCGCTGTGCTTCCGCCTGGATGTCAACCACCTTCACCTCAGCGCCGGGCACGCCCGATACCAGCACAGGGCTGTCGCTGGAGGCCGCCGAGGCCGTCATGGCCAACACACTCAACACGATGCCCACAGGGGCAAAAAACATACGGTTACGCATTCACAGTCCTACTGGCAAAAGAAGCAGCATAACAAATCAAGCTGGATCTCGCTGTGCTCTGGATGGGACAAATATTCCAAAAATGTAAAAAGGGCAGAGATTGCTCTCTGCCCTTTGGCTGATTCTCTCAGTACTTCAAACTTAGGCCTTACGGCCAAAGGGTGAATTACTTGGAGAAACGGTGTGGCCAGGTGATACCGTAGGTACCGCTGAAGCCGTTAGCTGCGCCACCGGAGTTGGTCAGCTTGATGAACGAGGAACCCACCACTGGCAGCGGACGGGTGTAGTTCACTTGGCCCCAACCGTTTTCGTAGGTCACAGCAGCGGTCTGACGAGCCACCGTAGCACCCAGCACGGAAGTGCCGGTGTCCTTGAATGCCAACACGTTCACTTCGCCGCACAGCGAGATGATCTTGGCAGTGCCGGGAGAGATCACAGCGCCGTTACGCACGGAAGATTCTTCACGGTCGTAGAAGGTGTTGCTGGTGGTGGTCACGCAGATGTTGCCATCGGTATCAACAGTGGTGGAGCCAGCATCGAAGAATCGGGCGCCGCCAGCGGTCACAACCAGTGGGTTGAACACGCGGTATTGCTTAGCATCGGTAGCAGCGTAGTTTGCACCAACGCTGTAACGACGGGTAGGCATCGACAGAACCCAGTCAGTCTTCGCTTGGATCAGGGTATCGGTAGCGAACTGGTTAGACACACCGGTGTTAGCCACTGCTTGGGTCAGCAGCGAAGCTTGCTCTTCAGGCGTTGCGGTGGAGGTCAGGTAAGGGGTAGACAGATCTGGGAAGTCATAGTTCACAGCAGCAACCAAGTTGACTGCTGGGCTGTTGTCAGCAAACACAGCACCAGTGGTCTTGAACAATGGATCAGCAGTGTACAGATCGTTGTTCAGGCCGGTGGACTGGTTGTCCTGTGGGAATGCCACGAACTTGCCGCGAGCGTTTGCACCTGCGTCGTCCACAGCCTTGATAGCGGTAGCAGCACCGGAGAACGTGGTGGTTTGAGCCACGTTCAGGATGTACCAGTCGCCGGTCAGTTGGCCGGTAGGCGTGTCGTAACCCAGGGTTGCAGCAGCACCCTCGGTCGTTGGGTTGATCGCCAGGGTACGCTCCAGCACCGAGTCAGCGCAAGCAGGCGCGCCGTTGGCAGCGTGCTTGATGGTCTTGAACAGATCGGAACCTGGCTTCACGTCAGCCATGTTCAGGATTTCGACGTAGCCTTCCTTCGTGTTGTTCACACGCTTTTCGGCGGTCCAGCCATTGGCCAGACGGTCTTGCACGAAGCTGACCTTTTGACCGTGGATGTTGGGGTACGTGCAGCTGTTGTCAGCCGTCATGAAGTACGAACCATTGGCGTCAGCTTGCACCGAACCGGTCCACACGTCGTAAGGCGACAGGAACACGGTAAAGTCCAAGATATCGTCAGAGTTGGCAGCGCCACGGAAACGAACCTTCAGAGCCTTGCCGTTGGTAGTATCGGTGTTCACAACGTGGAACACGGACATGTTGTCATTTTGCGTGGTGAAGTAAGGAACCACCAAAATGTGACCCACGCCGCCTTCGGACTGCTCGAACTTGGTTGCCGTAGGGGCAGTGAAAGTTTGAGCGGAAGCAGCACCAGCAAAACCGCCAATCATGGCAGCAATGCTCAGAGCCAGAACATTTTTCTTCATAAACACACTCCAGTTAAAAAAAGTTAGTCAGCGCAACTACCACGATTGTTTACGCTAAGAAATAATAGCATAGCGCTTCCGCGGTTTGCAAAGCAAGCGCCCTGTTTTTTTGCAGTGGCTGTTGAGTATTTACAACAATCATCGCATTCCAGGCGGCCCACTGAGCTTGGCAATGGGCTCAGGGCTCCAGATAGAGTCGCCACTGACCGTCTTCGAGCAACCAAGTTTGCTTCGAATACATATCAATGGTACCCAGATTTTTCCCGATCAGCGGCGGTTTGACCTTCAAATTGACACCCACATCGCACTTTTCCGCGTCGCACTTGACATCATGGATCTCGGCGGATTGCGCAAAAGTGCCGGGAAAGGCCTTCTTGTATTGCTCCAGCGTGCGCGCCTTTTGGTATGCCGCATTGGTATAGGCATAGGCGGCCGCATGGTCGCCTTGGATCCGGGCGTTGGTAAAAGCCAACGCGTTTTTGGCGACAACCTCTTCAGGCGTTGCAGGCTGCAAGCTCGCACAGCCCACTACGGCCGCGGCGGCTCCGATTGCAAACAAAACTTTCGCAGACTGAATCATCACGTTAGAGGTCATTTTCAATATCTTTACAACAGAGTTCATTACTGTGCCTGCGCAGGCTGCACAGGGGCAACACGGGATGCAGGGGCGGGAGCATTGTTGGCACGTATCAACAGGTCGTCGTCGTTCAAGCCACGCAGGCGGTCACGCAGCTCTTCGCTGACCTCACGGACATCCACATCGGTACGTACCACACGAGGCGTCATGACCAGCAAAAGTTCCGTCCGAGCGACATTCTTGGTAGTGGTACTAAAGGCTTTACCGATGATCGGAATGTCCTTGAGCAAGGGCACGCCCGAATCGGAGTTTTCATTCCGGTCTCTGATCAAGCCGCCCATCACGATCGACTCCCCGGAGCGCACGGCCAGCTTGCTGGTCAGTTGGCGGTTGGAGAACTTGGTCTGTTGGGATGCGGCATCAATGCCAGCACTGTCAATGACAGACTGGTCGATCTGCAGGCTCACCATATTGCCGGAGTTCACGGACGGCGTCACATTCAAGATCACACCGGTGTCCTTGAGCTGGTAGCTGTCCGACACATAGCTGTTTGAGGTGATGTAGCTATTGACCTTGACCGGAATCTGCTCACCAACCGAGATGGAGGCTGGGTGGTTGTCCATCACCATCACGGAGGGGCTGGACAACATCTTCACCTGCCCCTTGCCCGCCACCGCGCTCAAACGGGCTGCAATGTTGTCGCCGCTGAAGAGGGAATAGGTAAAGGTCCCCGCCGTGGCGGCAACCCCCCCCGTGGAGTCGGTAGCGCCTAGGCGACCCAGGCTACCGAGCCCGGAGTAATCGCGGCCACCGCCGCCAAACCCGCTGTTGCGGAACAACCACTCCACACCGTACTGCAGATTGTCATTGAGCGTCACCTCAATGATGCTGGCCTCTATCAGCACCTGGATAGGCGCCACATCCAAGCGCTTGAGCGATGCCTCAATCTTGCGGAACTGCGAGCCGGTGGCCCAGACCAGGATGGTGTTGTTGAATTCATCGGCCACTACACGGATATCGCCAATCGCGGTGGCCGTGATGGTCGGTGTACCGCCTTGTTGCTGGGCGTTTCCGGTATTGCCAAATCGGTTGGCATTGCCGCTATTGCCGAATCCAGAAGAAAAACCGGAGGTGCTGCCAAAGTTGTTGAAGCCGCCGATACGGTTGTTGTTGTTATTGTTATTGATGCCGTTCAGACCTGGCGCAACCCCAGAAGTCATATTGCCGCTAGCACCCTGCTGGCCACCAAAGATGCCATTGAGCACCTGCGCCAGGTACTTGGCATTGCCGTTTTGCACGCGGTAGACATAGAGCTCGGGCTCGCTGCCGCCGTAACCTGGCACATCCAGGCGACGAATCCAGCGTTCGGCTTCGTCCAGATAGGAGGCACGCGGCGTGATCACCATCAGCGCATTGAGGCGCGGGATGGGCAGCACGCGCAGCGCACCAAACAGCGGGTTGGAATCGCCCAGCGAGGTCAGCAGTGCGGCAGCGGCGGCCGCATTGCCGCTCAGCTGGTTATTGCCTCCCCCACTGGCAGCGGCGCCAGTCGCCTGGCCGGGGCGGCGCGCAGCGGCAGCGCTCGCAGGGCCACCCGCAATGCCTGCAGACCCGGCAGCGCCTTGGCCCTGCGCTGCCTGGCCACCGCCGCCATTGACCATTTGCAGCGCCGCACTGACTTCTTCAATCGAGGCGTGCTTGAGCGGATAGATGCCCACCGACATGCCCTTGAGCAGGTCCACATCAAAGGTCTTGACCATCTCCATCCAGCCTTCGGACTGGGTCCGCGTGCCTTGCATGATCAGCACATTGCGCACGGTATCCACCTTGATGAGGGCCTCTGCCGGGATGATGGGCTTGAGGATATTGGACATCTCCGTGGCGCCAATGTATTGCAGCGGCACCACGATCACGCCGTAGCCGGGCGCCATGCTGCCGGGAGCCCCGGCCATGCGCACATTGCCCACCAGGCTGCGCAGTACCTCGGGCTTGCCCACCTGGTAGGTGCCGCGGGCATCGCGCACCATCGCCAGGCCGTTGGCCTGCAGCGCCGCCTCCAGCAGGAAGACTGCCTTGTCCGGGTCTATCGGCTTCGGTGTCGTCAAGGTCACCGTGCCCTGCAGCGGCGGGTGCATCACATAGTCGATCTTGAGGATATCGCCCAGTACGGTGCGAACCACCTCGGCCACTGGTGCTTCCTCAAAGCGGAAGCTGACGGGTGCGCCGGCGGCAACGGGAGCGGACTTGTCGATATTGAGCAGTTTGTCCGTGCCACGCATCACGCGCGGCTCGGTCGACTCCTCCTCCTCATCTCCGCCCTTCTTGGGGCTGATCATGATATTGGGCGCTTGCAGTACCGGCAGCTGAGCACCTGCTTGTGCTGCAGGCGGGGCAGACGGCTGCGGCGCAGCGGTTTGCGCATGGAGCGGCAGCAGCATGCCCATCTGGCCCAGTGCGACCACCAGTGCAGTCTTGAAAAATACGGGAGACTTCATGGTTCTAACCCTAGGATCTATCTATATATAGGGATTGCCGCGCTCAAGGGCGCTGGGCAGCGGAAGTGCCGCCGATGCTCGCACGGCGACGGGGTGTTGGGGAATCGGCGCCAGTGGGCGGCTGCCCGATCTGCGCGGGCATCGCCCTTTGCGGCACAGCGGGCTCGGCGGCAGGCGTATAGCCCTGCTGCAGCTTGCCCTTTTGCAAGGCAATTTCCTTGGTCACGCCATCGCGGGTGAAATACACCCGGTTATCAGCGACCGAGCTCAAGGTCCAACCGTCCAGCGTGCCACGCAGCGGCAGCGACTTGTCCTTACCCTGGAACTTGATGATGATGCCGCCGCTCTTGCCATCCTCGCCGATGTAGACGCCACTGAGCACGGCATCGGCCAGGTAATCAGGCGGAGGAGGAGGCGCCTCGGCGGCCGCCACAGGGGGTGGTGGCGGGGGCCGCCGGCTTAAAGAAAACAGGGGGCGATCCAACATGGCCAGAAACTGGCTATGGTCCATCGGCTGCGCCTTGCCCAGACGAGGGATGACACCATCGAGATTGGCCTTTTGTCCTCTGGGTACCGTCCAGTGGACATTCTTGATCCCGCCACTGGGTGAGAACCACATCCAGGCCAGCACCAACACCAACACAATATTGGCCGCTACCAAAATGGCACTTGTATGGCGCTTCATGGACGCTCCCTCAAAACGCTCAAGGTCATCTGGAGAGTCAGCCGCGGCGCCAGCTTCTCATTCATCACCTGCAGGGTCCCCTGGTTTCTGACTTCCACATCGGCCAGCAGCATCACCGGCAACTGCTCGTTCAATACCGCCAGTGCACTGTCCACGGCCAGCAGATCCCCTTCGGCCCGCACCGACAAGGGGATACGGTCAAAGCCCTTTTCTTCCTTGGCAGGCAGCACCTGGCTGCTGACCACCGTCAACCCTGCCGTGGTCAACAGGCTGCGCACCTTCTGCTGCACCGCATTGCCGGTCTGGGCCACATCCTGGCTGCCTGGGTAAATATAGTCAGCGCGGATCTGCAAGGCGCGCTCGAGCGACTGGTCAATTTCCTCACGCTGCAGGTCAAGACCTCGCAGCCGTGCATAACGGGGCTCGAACTCCGACAGGCGCGCCTGCGCCCACAGATGCTTGCTGACGACATAGCTGCCCAGCGCCACCAAGGGCAGCAGCACCAGCAATGCGGTGGCCACTAGAATCAGCAGCTCTTTACGATTTGGACGGTTCGCGATCATGGATTTTTCCCTCCTTGCTCGGCAGCAGGAGGGGGAGACGAAGGTTTGCTTCCCCCCAGACTGGGGCCCGACTTGGTACCCCCCAGGGTCGGGCCAGACTTGCCGCCGCCGACACTGGCCTTAGGCTGCACCCTGGTATCCGTACCGGGAGAGGCAGCAGGCGCGCCTGGGGCGGTCGCAGCCGGTGACGTGGGTGCTGGCGCTGCAGGCGACCCGCCCTCTGCAGCTGGCGCAGCAGCAGCGGGCTGCACAGGCTCTTGCTTGGCCGCAGCCTCCGCTTCCAGCACCGTCTTGGGACCAAAGACCTTGGCATCCAGCCCCAACTCGATGGTGAAGCTCTCTTTATTACCGCCACCCATGCGCGTGGCAGCGCTGGGCGCACGCACGTCCTTGACGCCATCCTGGTTGCTCAGCTTCTGCATCAAGGCCGAGGCATTCTCGGTCAAGCCAGAGATCGTCACCTTGCTGCCCTGGATGCGGGCCGATTGCAGCGCCGTATCATCGGGCAGCACCTTGGTCAGCATGCTGAGCACCTGGACCCCATCAATGCGCTCAGCCAGCAACTCCGACAGCCCGGCGACCTTGTCGGCACTCTGGATCAGCGATTCGCGTTTGGCCACCACATCGGCGGTCTTGGCGGCCATGCCCTCATAGGCATGGGTTGCCTCGATCGCGCGCAGGCGCAGCTGCGCCGTAGGGGTGCCTGCAATCGCAGCGAGCAGCAGCAAGGCGAGCGCAACGCCACTCACATTCCACCACAGCCGCTTGCGGCCCCAGGCGTAACGGGCGTGTTCACCAAAGCCCTGGAACACCACCGGGTTGCGCTCCGGAGCAAACACCCATACCTCGGGCTGCTCCAAGGATTCGGCCTTGGTCTGCCCCTTGAGCGTTTGCAGGTGCAACTGCTCCGCAACCCGGGCCTGCAGATAGGGCTCGGTCTGGGTTCTGGAGGCCAGCACCACCAGCAATTTGACCGCCTTGCTGCTGCGGCTCAGCTCGGTGTAACCCCAGAGCAGGTCGTCTGCGGCAAAGGGGCTGATCGCCTGCACTTCCAGCTCGGCAGCGCTGGCGCAATCCTGGGGATCCAAGGCTGGCAGCGCCACCGTCTTGCGCAGCACCATGTGCTCGGGCAGCTCCACCGCCCAAAACGCAGGCTCCCGCCCGGGCTTGGCCACTGGCTGGCCGCTCTCCCATACCACGGTGGGAGCGCCTTCGGCAGGCACCAGGCGCAGCATCTGCTCGGGCCGCAACCATGACAGCGGCGGCCACTGCGGCGCCCTGCGCCATGTCTTTAAAACATCGGCCTTGAGCTGGTTCAGATCCAGCCCAAAAAAGCGCGATTCAGTTGAAATTGCCATAAGGGTTCTTTGCTTCGATCAGGATGCTGGCTGCAGCATCTGGCGCGCCTCAAACGTGTACCAGGGCAGGCCGTCGCGCGTTCTGGCCCCAAAGTACACACTGCGATCTACGAGAAAAATACGGCCATCGGCCATCGGTACCTGGGCGGTTATCCGGTAACGGCGTTGCGCCCCGCCGGGTCGCGCCAGGTTGGCGTCCAGGCCCGTCGTATCCAGACCGGTCTGGCCAGATCCACGCGATGCGGCAATGCGGGCGGCAATACCCTCGTCCCCATTGGCCAGCACCCGCAGCACCTGGGGAGGCGCTGCCAGCGGATTGACCGTGGCACCTCCCGAGCCGGTGGTGGACGCGGTGATCAAGGGCGCGAGTCTAGCATAGAGGTCGTAATCGATTCCGGGCACCTGCATCAGGTCTTCTATCGCCTCAAAACGCTCAGGGCGGCGGCCATCGAGCGACGCGCGCTCGCGGCGATCGAGCACCGCCACGGCGAGTTCCTGGGCTGCAGATTCGGGCAGTCCGCCACCGACGCTCATCAGGGCCGTCAACAGCGGCAGCGATGCGCCATTGATATTGATCAGGCCATTGAGCGGCATCACACTGACCGCCACCTGCGCGCCCTGGTAGTTGACCGAGGTTTCGGTGGTCTCCTGCAAGATCGTGCGGTCGGCCGACAGCTGCTGCAGCACCATGACCACAGCCGCATCGCCCACCGCCTGCGCGGTCACCTTGTCCTTGGCAATACCCACCATCTTGGCTTCCTGGCGCACCACACCACTGACGCCAGTGACCATCAGGCTCAATGCCGCAACCAGCCAAAGCACGGCGATCAAGGCCATCCCCTGCTGGAAGGGTGCTGTGGCCGTGCGGCGTTGTACCTGCAAGCGCATCATCCGTTCGAGCCTCCCAGGCTCGCGCCGCCACCACCACCTCGAGGATCCCCCGCGGGCATCACGCGCAACTGCACCACCACCGGTGCCAGCACCATGGATTCGGTGGACATCACCACCTGCACCGCCTGCGGCAGCCGGTCCACCGCGCCCCAGTCGCTGCCCCATTGCGGCGGGTCAATGGCCCCATCCATGTACTGGAAAGACAGCCCTGTTGCATGCTGCAGCAGCGGATAGGTCTGCGCTCCGCCCCAGTCGGGCAGGGTCTGCTGGTCGATCCAGGGCAGGTAGCTCAGAATGACGGCCGGCGCGCCGTCGTAGCTGCCCATCGCCAGCCGGAAATGGTAGCGGCCACCGACGCCGTAACGTGCCGGCATCACCCCCACCCAGGTCATCGACTGGCCTGCGCCTTCAAAGAAAAACGCCGAGGGCGTAGCACTGAGCATGCCTTGCTGCTGCAGCCCCTGCACCCGTTTGGCGGAGATGCGGCCCAGTACGGCGCGCAAAAAATCGGTGCTGGCGCGCGACTCGTCCATGCGCTCGAGCCGGTTGTCGATGCTGGTCTCCGTCCGGCCCATGGTGCCCATGGCGCCGGCCAAGCCCAGCACGATCAGTGACAGCAAGGACATGGCCACCAGCATCTCCACCAGCGTGAAGCCAGAGGCTGGACGGCGCAGGCCATGCAAGCGGCGCGCAAAGAAATACGGGGGAATGCGGCTCATCCTGGTGGCACCACATTCTCGGCCGGGTCGGGCGGCCGGCGCTGCGCACGCAAGGTCGTGAGCTCAAATACACGCGCGCGCTCGCCCTCGGCCCAGTGCACGCTGATGTGGACCTCGTGCAACACGGGGATGTTCGGGCTCTCGTCCACGCCGGTCTTGAATGGCGCGCTTTGCACGCTCCACTGGTAGCCATTGCTCTGGCCCGATTCGTTCCAGCCGCTTTCGTAGACCGAGTCGCGCGAGTCCATGATGGACTGCGCCAGTTGCACCGCGTACTGGTAGCGGTCGAGATCGCCGACGCTGCGCGCATTGCTGCCCGTGGCGCGGTAGATCATGCCCAGCGAGATTGCCATGATGGACAGCGCCACCAAAATCTCCAGCAAGGTCATGCCTTGCTGCTGGCGCGGCCGCAGGGACAGAGACGACAGCGCCCTCATTGGAACAAGGGCTCCTGCGTGACGCGGCCCGAGAGCCAGTCCACCCGCAAACGCGTGCCGGCGCCATTTTTGCGCAGAATCTCCACGCTGCCGCCCGTGGAGCCCCCCGAGGCCAGGAACACAATCGAGGCCGAGCTGTTGGGCACAAACTCGCGGTCTGCGACCGTGGTGCGCAGATCGACGGTCTCGGGAATCTCCTTTTCCGCGCCCGCATAGCCATAGTGCCTCGTCTGCAGGTCCACGGTAAAGCGCACCGGCTCGCCTTGCGAGACGGCGGTATACCGGGCCGAGCGCAGCTGGCTGATCATCGTGCGCACGGTGTCGCGGTACTGCACCCCGTCCTTCAGCCGGTCATAGGCGACCGGCGCCATCGCAACCACCAGGGCCATGATGGCGAACACCACCATCAGCTCGATCAAGGTAAAGCCTTGATGGGCTGCTGGGCGCTGCATAGCGCGTGGGTGTCGGCGCAGCCATGGCAAGGCAGTCGGCACGGGGATTCCTGGTCAGACCGGAAAAGTGGCAGATGCCGGTTTACTGGGCGTTGCGCACGTCGGCGGCTTCGCCTTCGCCCCCGGGCTGGCCATCAGCGCCCAGCGACAGGATGTCGACCCGGCCGCCGTTGTAGCTGTAACGGTAGGGGTTGTTCCAAGGGTCATTGGGCACGCCACCCGACAGATAAGGGCCGTTCCAGCCGCGTACATTGCCCGGCTGCTTGGCCAGCGCGTCCAGACCTTCTTCGGTGGTCGGGTAGCGGCCGGTATCGAGCTTGAAAATATCCAGCGCCTTTTGCAAGTCGGCAATCTGCACGCCGGCGGTCTTGGATTTGGCGCCGCCCAATTGGCTCAGCACCTTGGGGCCCACCAGGCCAGCCAGCAGCGTCAGGATGGCCAGCACCACCAGCAGTTCGATCAGCGTAAAACCACGGCTTTTGCGTGGCGTCTTTTGGGTGAAAAAGGCCTTCATGGCGGGCTCTCCTTGCAGTATTAAAAATTAAGCAGCCAGATCGTTGACGGACAGAATGCCCATCAAGATAGACACAATGATGGAAGCAATCATGATGCCCAGCACCAGGATCAGCACTGGCTCGATCATGGTCAGGGCGCGTTTGATGCCGGTTTCCACCTCACGGTTCAAAATATTCGACAGCTCCAGCATCATCGAGCCCAGGCGGCCGGTCTCTTCACCGACGCGCACCAGGTTCACAGCCAGCGGCTCGAACACCGTAGTCGTGTTCATCGCCTGCACCATCTTGCCGCCCTCTTTGACAATGGGCGGTATCTTGGCCAGCTCGGCCTGGATCAGGCGGTTGCTGACCGTATCGGTCGCGATATGCAGTGCGGTGAGCAAGGGCACACCATTGCCCAGCAAGGTGCCCAGCGAGCGCGAATACAAGGTCAGCTGGTACTTGAGCGCCAGGCGCCCCAAAATCGGCATGCGCAGCAACACGCCCTGCCACCACAACCGGCCCTTGGGCGAACGCAGCCAGCTGCGCATCACATAGACCACAGCGGCACCACCCAGTAACACCACCCAACCATTCTTGCGGAACACCTGGCCGATGGTCATCACGATCTTGGTGGGCGTGGGCAGTGCATCGCCCATGTCGGTGAACAGCTTCTCGAACTGCGGCACCACAAAGCCCAGCATCGCGATCAGCGACAGAATGGCCACGGCCACGAGGATCATCGGGTAGATGGTGGCCGAGACCACGCTTTCCTTGAGCGCACGCTGGCGTTCTAGGTGTTCCACCAGGCGCTGCAGCACGGCCGACATCTGGCCACTGGCCTCGCCAGAGCGCACCATGTTGATGTAGAAATCGCCAAACAGCTCCTGGTGCACCATCAGAGCCTTGGACAGCGGCACCCCGCCCTTGACTGCTTCGAGCACGCCGGTCAGCAGCTCGCGCATGCTGTCCTTGAAGGCCATGTCGATCAGCACGCGCAGCGCGTTATCCAGCGCCAGGCCGGCCTTGAGCATGATCGACAGCTCCGAGGTCATCGCCAGCACATCGGCGGCCTTGGCCGGGCCCTTTTGCGACTTGGGCGCCTTGGCCTTGCCAATCGCACTGGCTGCCGCCGGCTTGGCCCCTGCGGCCTTGGCGCCCGCTGGCATCAGCGCGGCAGCGTCCACCGCATCGACAATGCGCACCGGCGTGAGCTTTTGCGCGCGCAGGTGCTTTTGCACCGCAGCGGCATTGGGCGCTTGGAAAGTGCCGCGAACCTGCTCGCCCGCGGAATTGATCGCGTGCCAGGCAAAATCAGCCATCGATCTGGTCCTGGGTGACGCGGGCGACTTCGTCCAACGTGGTCATGCCGGCGGCCACCTTGCGCAGGCCGTCCTCGTGCAGGCTCAGCATGCCGGACTTGGCCGCCAGGTTGAACAGCTCGTTCGAGTCCTTGCCCGCATTGATCGCATTGCGCATCGGCTCGTCGAGCACAAACAGCTCGTGGATGCCGGTACGGCCCTTGTAGCCGGTCTGGCGGCAGGCATTGCAGCCCACGGCGCGGTAAATCACTTGGCCTACTTCGCTGAAGCGCGCCAGGCCGGAGCGCTTGCGCACCTCTTCGCCCGGCTCGTAGGCCTCTTTGCAATTGCCGCACAAGGTACGCACCAGGCGCTGGGCCAGCACCCCATTGACCGAGGAGGTGATCAGGTAGCTCTCCACCCCCATGTCCTGCATACGGGTGATGGCACCGGCGGCGGTGTTGGTGTGCAAGGTCGACAGCACCAAGTGACCCGTCAGCGCCGACTGCACCGCGATCTGCGCGGTTTCGCCATCACGCATTTCACCGATCATGATGATGTCCGGGTCTTGCCGCAGGATGGAGCGCAGCGCATTGGCAAAGGTCAGGTTGATCTGGGCATGCACCTGGATTTGGTTGATCCCTTCGAGCTGGTACTCGACCGGGTCTTCCACGGTGATGATCTTGTTCTCGAGCGCATCAATCTTGGACAGCGCCGCATACAAGGTGGTGGTCTTGCCCGAGCCGGTCGGCCCGGTCACCAGCAAAATGCCGTGCGGGCGCGCCAGCAGGTCGTTGAACTTGGACAGCGTGTCCTTGGCAAAGCCCATGGTTTCGAGCTGCAGCCGCACGCTGGCGCGGTCCAGCACCCGCATTACGATGCTCTCGCCATGCACGGTGGGCACGGTGGAGACACGCAGGTCGAGCTCGCGGCCCTTGACGCGGGTCTTGATGCGGCCGTCCTGCGGCAGGCGGCGCTCGGCAATGTCCAGATGCGCCATCAGCTTGACGCGCGAGCCGACAGCGGCCGACAGGCGCGGCGGCACGAGCTCACCGGGGTGGATCACACCATCGACCCGGTAGCGCACATGCAGGCCGTCGTCAAAAGGCTCCAGGTGGATATCGGAGGCGCGCAGATCGGTCACCTTGCCGATGATGCTGTTGACCAGGCGAATGACGGGTGCCTCGCTCGCCAGGTCCTTCAGATGCTCGACAAAGTCGCCCACATCGGAGCCATCGCCAAACATGTCATCGCCGTCGTCCTCTTCGGCTTCGGGCTCGGGCTCCTGCAGCGCCTTTTCAATATCGGCCTGCAGCGCCAGGTGCGGGCGAATCTGTAGCCCGGTCGACATCTGCAGCGCCTTGATGACGAACGGGTCCTGGGGCGAGGCCATCGCCACATCCAGCACGCCATCCTGCAACTGCAAGGGGAAGACATGCTGCGAATGCTGGAACTCGGGCATCAGGCCCGGCACGCTGATCGCCTCGGCGGGGAAATCGGTGCCCAAGGTGAAAGGAATCTGCAGCTGGGTTGCCAGCGTGTGCATCAGGTCCAGCTCGGAGACCAGGCCCAGCTGCACCAGCACCTGGCCGATGAGGCTGCCCATCTCCTGCTGCGCCTGCAGCGCACGCTCCAGATCGCGTGGCGACAGCTTGCCCGCCTGCACCAGCATCTCGCCCAGCAAAGGGCGGCGCCCGGGCTGTGTGGCCAGGGCTGCATCGCTGAAATCGTCAATGGTGCTGGTGCTCATGCGTCTATGGTCTCAAATGCCTATGGCAGGCGTGGTATCTATCCCCTTAGCCTATAGGGCACCCAGTGTAGGCGCCAGGCATGGGAGACATTTGGTAGGAAAAGCAAACTCAGGCAAAAACATCGGCCTCGGCAAAGGCCTTGCCCTGCTGGTCCTTGGACGACAGCTGCGGCTCCAGACCGTTCAACTGCCAGTCGATCGACAATTGCGCATCATTCCAGATAATGCAGCGCTCGTGGGCCGGCGCGTAGTAGTCCGTTGTTTTGTAGAGGAACTCTGCCGTCTCGCTGAACACCACAAAGCCATGGGCAAAGCCCGGCGGCACCCACAGCTGGCGTTGGTTGTCCTCGCTCAGCTCGACGGCCACCCATTGGCCAAAGCTGGGTGAGCTTTTGCGGATGTCAACGGCCACATCCAGCACCCGGCCCTGCACCACCCGCACCAGCTTGCCCTGGGCCTGTTCCAGCTGGTAGTGCAGGCCGCGCAGCACACCGCGGCTGCTCTTGCTGTGGTTGTCCTGCACAAAGTCATAGTGCTGGCCCACCGCCGCATCAAAGGCCTTCTGGTTGAAGCTTTCAAAGAAAAAGCCGCGCGTGTCGCCAAACACCTTGGGCTCGATGATCTTGACGTCGGGCAGCGCCGTGTCGATGGCTTGCATGCCTTTACTCCTTGGGCTCGTGCAGCAGGCGCTGCAGGTACTGGCCGTAACCGTTCTTGGACAACGGCTTGGCCAGCGCGGCCAGTTGCGCGTCGCCGATATAGCCGCTGCGCCAGGCAATCTCTTCCGGGCAGGCAATCTTCAGGCCCTGGCGGCTTTCCAGCGTGGCGATGAACTGGCCCGCATCCAAGAGACTGTCATGCGTGCCGGTATCGAGCCAGGCATAGCCCCGGCCCATGATCTCAACGCTCAGCTGGCCCTGCTCCAGGTAGAGGCGGTTCAAATCGGTGATCTCCAGCTCGCCGCGCGGCGAGGGCTGGAGGCTCTTGGCCAGATCCACCACCTGGCTGTCGTAGAAATACAGGCCCGTCACTGCATAGTTGCTCTTGGGCTTGGCCGGCTTTTCTTCCAGCGACAGCACCTTGCCCTGCTTGTCAAAGTCGGCCACGCCATAGCGCTCGGGGTCGGTCACATGGTAGGCAAAGACGCTGGCGCCCGCGTCGCGCTGCATCGCGCTGGCCAGCAGCTTGTGAAAATCATGGCCGTAGAAGATGTTGTCGCCCAGCACCAGCGCGCTCGGCGCACCGGCCAGGAAGCTCTCTCCAATCAAAAAGGCCTGCGCCAGCCCATCGGGGCTGGGTTGCACCGCGTATTCCAGGTGGATGCCCCACTGGCTGCCATCGCCCAGCAGCTGCTCAAAGCGCGGCGTGTCCTGCGGCGTGCTGATGACCAGGATCTCCTTGATCCCCGCCAGCATCAAGGTGGTCAGCGGGTAGTAGATCATCGGCTTGTCGTACACCGGCAGCAGCTGCTTGCTGACTGCCAGGGTGGCCGGGTGCAGGCGGGTGCCGGAGCCGCCCGCCAAGATGATGCCTTTGCGTGCTTGCACTGTCATGTTCAGAGAATCTCCTGCAGCATGCGCTGCACGCCGGTCTGCCAGTCAGGCAAATCCAGCGCAAAGCACTGCTGCAATTTGTGGGTGTTCAAACGGGAATTGTGGGGGCGGCGCGCCGGTGTTGGGAAGGCCGAGGTGTCGACCGCCAGCACCTCCTGCGCGGTCAGATTCAGCGCCGGGTTGATCTTGCGCGCCGTCTCCAGCACAAAGCGGGCATAGCGGTTCCAGGTGGTTTCGCCACCGGCCACCAAGTGGTAGATGCCGCTCAGGCCGTCACCCGATGCCATGGCGGTGCGCAGCGCATGCGCGGTCACATCGGCGATCAGGTCAGCACCGGTGGGCGCGCCCCACTGGTCGTCGATGACGGCCAGCTTGTCGCGCTCCTGCGCCAGGCGCAGCATGGTCTTGGCGAAGTTGCCGCCCCGCGCGGCATAGACCCAGCTGGTGCGAAAAATCAAATGATTGGCACCGCTGGCAGCAATCTGCTGCTCGCCTTCGAGCTTGGTCTGCCCGTAGACCGACAGCGGGCCGGTGGCCTGGTCCTCGCGCCAGGGCAGGTCGCCGCCGCCATCGAAGACATAGTCGGTGCTGTAGTGCACCAGCCAGGCGCCCAGCGCCTGGGCCTCGCGCGCCAGCACGCCCACGGCCTGGGCATTGATCGTGCGCGCAGCCTCGGGCTCACTCTCGGCCTTGTCCACCGCGGTGTAGGCAGCGGCATTGACGATCACATCGGGGGCCAGCGCACGCACGGTTTCGGCCAGTGCCTCGGGGCGCAGCAGGTCGCCGCACAGCGGGGTGCTGGCGCGGTCCAGCGCAATCACCTCGCCCAGCGGCAGCAGGCTGCGCTGCAGCTCCCATCCGACCTGGCCATTCTTGCCCAACAACAGTATTTTCATCGCATCGTCCTGTCAGGCGGTCCCGGCATACAGATGCCTGGCCCGCCCACAACCGCCATCAGGCGTACTGCTTGCTGACCCAGTCCTTGTAGTCACCCGACTGCACCTGGGCCACCCAATCCTGGTGGTCCAGGTACCACTGCACGGTCTTGCGGATGCCGCTGTCAAAGGTTTCAGCCGGCTTCCAGCCCAGTTCCTTCTCCAGCTTGCGCGCATCGATCGCATAGCGGCGGTCATGGCCGGGGCGGTCCTTTACATAGCTGATCTGCTCGGCGTAAGACTGGCCATCGGCACGCGGGCGCTGGGCGTCAAGCAGGCGGCAGACATGCTGGACGATCTCGATATTGGGCATCTCGTTCCAGCCGCCCACGTTGTAGGTCTCGCCCAGACGGCCCGCCTCCAGCACGCGGCGGATGGCGCTGCAGTGGTCCTTGACATAGAGCCAGTCGCGGATCTGCATGCCGTCGCCATACACGGGCAGGTTCTTGCCCGCCAGCGCGTTGACGATCATCAAAGGGATCAGCTTCTCGGGGAAGTGGTAGGGGCCGTAGTTGTTCGAGCAGTTGGTGGTCAGCACCGGCAAGCCATAGGTGTGGAACCAGGCACGCACCAGATGGTCGCTGGCCGCCTTGCTTGCGCTGTAGGGGCTGTTGGGCTCGAAGTTATGGGTTTCTGTGAAGGCCGGGTCGTCCTTTTCCAGGCTGCCGTAGACCTCATCGGTCGATACGTGCAGAAAGCGGAAACCGGTCTTGCGCTCGCCTTCCAGGCCACTCCAGTAGGCACGGGCGGCCTCCAGCAGGCGCAGGGTACCCACCACATTGGTCTGGATGAAATCCTCGGGGCCGTGGATCGAGCGGTCCACATGGCTTTCGGCGGCAAAGTGCACGATGGCGCGCGGCTGGTGCTCGGCCAGCAGGCGGTCGAGCAGCGCGCGGTCGCCGATATCGCCGTGCACAAAATGGTGGCGGCTGTCGCCCTGCAGGCTTTCTAGGTTGTGCAGATTGCCCGCGTAGGTCAACTTGTCGAGATTGACCACCGGTTCATCCGAACCCGCCAGCCAGTCCAACACAAAATTCGAGCCGATAAAGCCGGCGCCTCCGGTGACGAGAATCATGGTCAGTACAGGTAGTTCAACAAATAACCGTCCATTATCGCATTGCCCTTCTGCTGCACCAGCAGCCCGCTGGCAATAGAGGGCTATGTCTGTAAGCGCATGTGGCGCAGGTCTGCGTCAGCCCTTGGCGCCAAAGCGGCTGTGGGCGATATGCAGCAGGCCATCAAAAATCAGGTTTTCGACCAGCTCAAAGGGCCGCGTCATGCTGGGCATCATCTTCCAGCCAGCGCCGCCCGTCATCACGCAGGCAGGCTCTTGGCCGCAGTGGGCCATCACATGCTGCACCATGCGCTCGACCGCACCGGCAATGGCATAGGTGCCGCCGCTGGTCAGTGCATCGCTGGTGTTGGTGGGAAATGGCCGCACCTCGCCGGTCGGCACATGCAGGCCAGCGGTGCCCGACTCCAGCGCCTTGAGCATGATGCCGTGGCCCGGCAAGATCAAACCGCCCAGAAACTTGCCATCGGCATCGATGGCTTCGACAGTGACCGCCGTACCCACCATGACCACCACCACCGGGCGCTGGCGCCCCTGGGCCAGCACATGGTGCCAGGCGCCCACCATCGCCACCCAGCGGTCCGTGCCCAGGCGGCTGGGGTGGTCATAGCCATTGGTCAGGCCCGCCTCCGCATTGGACGACACCACCCAGTTAGGCGCCAGGTCCCAAATGTCCATCTGCGTCTGCACCCGGCGGCGCACCACGTCGCCGGCCACCACACAGCCGAGCATGTGCTGGGGCTCGGGCAGCTCGGCCCAGCTGCCTTCGGCCAGGCGCTCGATGTTGTCCAAGAACTCCACGCCATGGGCCAGCACGGCGGCGCCCGGTTGAGCTGCGTCATACATCGCCCACTTGAGGCGTGTGTTCCCTACGTCGATGGCCAGAAAATGCATGGGCGGCATTATCGGCCTTTTTGCTCGCCCGCCTTGTTGCCCGTGCAACATCCCCGGGATCCCGCGTCTTCCCGGCACCACTGTGAATTTTTTTCAAGCGGCACCGTCTGACTTCATCGCGTTCGCAAATACCTATATATTGGACAGTTCCTGTAACCAACCCTCTAGGAGTCACCATGGGACTGTTCAGCTTTATCAAGGAAGCCGGTGAGAAATTGTTCGGCGGCAAGGAAGCGGCTGCCGCTACGGCACCGCAAGACCTGAACGCGACGGCAGGCGCTGCCATCGAAAAATACATTGGCACCCAGAACCTGGGCGTGTCTGATGTGAAGGTCGCCTTTGATGCCGGCAAGGTCACCGTGACCGGTGTGGCCCCCACCCAGGCGGCGAAGGAAAAAGTCACGCTGTGCTGCGGCAATGTCTCGAGCGTCAGCGATGTCGACAACCAGATGACCGTTACCAACCCTGAGCCAGAAGCCAAGTACTACGACGTGGTCTCGGGTGACACGCTGTCGGGTATCTCCAAGAAGATGTATGGCGATGCCAACAAGTACATGACGATCTTCGAAGCCAACAAGCCCATGCTGAGCGACCCCAACAAGATCTACCCCGGCCAGAAGCTGCGCATTCCAGCGCTGTAATCCAGCCCCGTCCATCAAAAAATCCCGCAACCGGACTGGCCGGTGCGGGATTTTTTTCGTCCAGGCTCGCGGGTTAGCGGGCCTGCACCTGCTGAAAGCGCTCGACCAGCTGGCGCAGATCCTGCTCGGCCTTGTAGATGACCGCCAGGTACTCGTGGTTGTTGATGCCCCAGAGCGAGGAGTCCATGTCGGTGGTGTGAGCCACCAAAAACGGCAAGGTGGTGACCACCCGCATCTGGGCGCGGCCCTGCAGGTAGCTGTCGATGGTGTTGGTATGCGGGTCGCGGATGGAGGAATTCCACTGCGCCAGCGCTTCGAGCGCGGGCTGCGCGTAGATGTTGTGCACCATGCTGGTCATGCGGTCGAGCACCACAAAGGTCTCACCGTCCCGCTCCTGCACCTCCAGCACCTGGGTGCCCGGGTGGATCTTGGCGATCAGACCGGCAAAGATATCCCACTGACCGTCATGGGCAGCCAGCCAGCTATCGACGCGGGCGCGGCGCTGGGCATAGTCGGGCGGCATCTCGACATCGTCTTCCATGATCTCCAGCTGCGTCGCCCCGGTCTGCAAGGCCTTGCGCGCCAGGTACTGGTAGCTCATCGCGCAGCCCAGCCAGCCGGGGCTGTAGCGCACGCCATCGAACACGGCCACCTCGGACTGCAGACCCGGCAAGGTCTGCTCGATGAAATGGGCGCGGCGGCGCACGGTCTCAGGCATGCTCAGCACCATGCAGCGGCCGGGCAGCGGCTGCGGCATCGTCAGCGCCTCCCACTGCGCCGCATCGATGCGGCCCAGCGCATAAAGAGCGCGCAGCACCATGAATTCAAACTGCTGGCCGCTGCGCACCACCTCATCCGCCAGCCCTTGCTGCAGCTGAGCCGGCGAGTGCACCTGCTGCTGCAGCATCTCCTGCACGGCCTGCACCATCGCCTGGGCGTCGCCCACCGGCGTTACCCGCAGCGCGGGGTTGTCCAGCAAGGCCGCATGCTGGTGGATATCGGCACTGCTCTCGGTCACCACGGGCGTGCCCAAGCTCAGACATTCGTACACCCGGGTGGTCTCCAGCAAGGCGCCTTCGTAGTAGTGGATATTGACAACCACCCGCGCCTGGCGCACGGCCCGGCGCAAAGCATCCCCAAACAGGTTGCCCTCGATGCGCACCGAGAACTGGCGCTGCAAGGCCTGCAGCATCTCCTGGCGCCGCGGCGCATTCACATCGCCGTAGAACAGCACATCGCAGTTCGGCTCGACGGGCGACAATGCAGGCTCGCCGCAGTCCTGCAACAGCTGCGAATACGCGGCCACGCCACCAATGGGCACCAGGAAGGTGTGCGGATAGCGGATGCCCTTGGTCTCCAAAAATGCCAGGTTGGCTGGTGCATAGTCCCAGGCGGACAGCGAGTTTTCCAAGATCGCCAGGTAGTCATCAGTGAACCAACGCGGGCTGACGCTTTGCTCCATCTGAAAGACGATGCGCTTCTCACCGGGCGGCAGCTGTTTGAACATCTGCGGGCAGACCACGATGTACATATCCAGACCAAAGCCCTCGGCCGGCACATCCTGCAGCAGGCTCACTTCAAAGCCGGCCTTGCGCAGCACCTGGGCCAGCGCATGCGCAACAAACTGCGTGTGCGCCGTGGCCAAAATGCCGTAGTGCCGGTTGTTGCCAGGCAGCAAGGCTACCGCCGACACCGGCGCGCCCCGGGCCTGGCGCATCTTGCGGCGCAGCGCATGGCGCAGCCGGCGCAGGCCAGCGGGCTCATAGGGCGCCAGCTTTTGCTTGAGCCGGAAGACCACGCGCTTGCCTTTGCGCAGCAAATCAGTGATCTGCCACATGGGCGAGAGCTTGCGCGCCAGCGCCTGCATCTGCTGGGCCTGCTGCTCGATCTGCCACTGCTTTTGCGCGGCCTCTTGCTGCAGCGCCAAGAACTTGATATCTTGTTGCTGTTGGCGGGTCTCCCACTGAGCCGTCAGCCATTGGGCCTGGGCCTGTGCCTGCTCCAACGCATTCTGGCTTTGCTGGGCCTGGGCCTGGGTGCCCTCCAGATGGCCCCGCAGCTGCTCGCGCTCCAGCTCCAGGCTGCGGATATCCGCATCGAGCTTTTCGATCCAGCTGTGGCGCTGCTGGCCAGCCGCTTCCAAGGACTGTATCTGCTCGCGCTGGTCGCCCAGCGCATGCTGCAGCGCCATCATCTCAGCCTTGGCTTCCAGGCGCGCGCCCAGCGCCGCAAACACGCGGCAGACTTCGCGCTGAAAGGCTGCATCACTGCGATCACAGAGGCTGCGCAGCAATGCAGGCTGCTGCGCGCCCACCAGCAACACGCCCAGGCCATTGCTGTGCGGAAAATGCAGGCTGGGGTAGCGCCCCTCCAGCTCCGCCCAGAGCTGGTGCACGCCAAAGTCATCGCGGTGCACATTGCTGTCGTGGAACAGCACCACGCCACGCTCGCTCAGCTTGGGCAGCCAGGTCTCGAAATCATGGCGCACCGCCTCATAGGTGTGCAGGCCGTCGATATGCAGCACATCCACACTGCCATCGGCAAAACTGGGCAAGGCCTCGTCAAAACGCATGCGCATCAGGGTCGAGAACTGGGTGTAGTGCGGGTCATGGGCCTGGCGCAGGCTGGCCAAAATGCCCTCACCGTAGGCGCCCGCATGGGCATCGCCCTCCCAGGTGTCGACCGCGTAGGTGCGCGTCATCAGCCCCTGCTCCGCAATCGCCTGGCAAAAAGCCAGGTAGGAGATGCCCGAATAAGCGCCCAACTCGACCAGGCTGCGCGGCTGTGCCACCGCCATCAGCCAGGCGGCAAACGGAATATGCCCCGCCCAGGGCGCGGGATGGGTCAGATGGTAGGGCTCCATCAAGGCGGCGGGCAGCAACCAGCCATCGCTGGCGCGCGTTTGCCCCGGGAGGTCTGTCATACGATTCATGGGGAAGAGGTTTCCTGTTGCGCCTGGCCAGCCTGCAGCACGATGGACCGCATCGGAATGCCCAGCAGTCCAGTGGCCATGTTCGTGGACTCGGACTTGAAGTGCAGCGCATCCTGGATCCAGTGCTGCTGTACGTGGTCGTGCTGCGAGCCATCAGCGAGTGCGACGTCGATCGCGTAATTGCCCACCGGCATGCGGGGCATGTCAAAACTGAACTCTGCCTGCAGGACCTGGCCGCCGGCACAGGCCACGGGCTGACCCAAGTAGCTCAAATAGCTGTTGTCACCAAACACGGCCTGGCCAGTGCGGTCCTTGACCACAAAGCCGACGATGGGCGAGGCCAGAGGCTGGTGGCACTGTGCCTGGATGCGCAAGACCACAGGCTCGCCCCCCACCACCCAATGCAGGGGGCGCTGCTGCGTATCCATCAGCCAGGCGCCGGTAATGCGCGCGCCGCCCAGGCCAAACGATGGCGCCTCGGGGTTGAAGCGAAACACTTCGATATCGTTGCGCAGCGGCTCGGCGCGGAAGAAGTCGCGCCGCTGGTCATGCCAGGGCAGACCGGCATCGAAGACGGGTGCCGCCGGCGCCGCCGCAGCAGCCGGGCCACTGCCCTGCTCGGCCTCATAGCATGCCTGCATATAGCGGTCGCAGACCTCCTTGGTCGGGCCGATCTGCATCACCTGGCCCTTGTCGATCCAGACCACGCGGTCGCACAGGCTCTTGATGGCGGCCGTATCGTGGCTGACAAAGAGCAAGGTGCCGCGCTCCATGAAGCTGCGCAAAAAACGCATGCACTTCTGGGTGAACACCGCATCACCGACGGCCAGCGCCTCATCGACCACCAAAATATCGGCGTCCACATGGGCAATCACCGCAAAGGCCAGCCGCACATACATGCCGCTCGAATAGGTCTTGACCGGCTGGTCGATGAACTCGCCAATATCGGCAAAGGCGGCAATCGAGTCAAAGCGCTCGGCGATCTGCGCATCGCTCAGCCCGAGCAGCGCCGCATTCATCGCCACATTGTCCCGGCCCGAGAACTCGGGGTTGAAGCCTGCGCCTAGCTCCAGCAGCGCGGCGATCCGGCCATGGGTGGTGACCGCGCCGCAACTGGGCGCCAAGGTGCCGCAGACCATCTGCAAGAACGTGGACTTGCCCGAGCCATTGCGGCCGATGATGCCAATGGTCTCACCCTTGGCCACCTGCAGGTCCAGCCCGCGCAGCGCCCAGAACTCGCGGTGGTAGGGCTTGGGCTCGCGCCCCAGGAGGCGCGAGAGGCGGGGCATCACAAACTGCTTTAAGCGGTCGCCGGGCGCGTCATAGATATGGAAGCACTTGCCCAGGCCCTGCACGTCCAGCGCGATAGCTTCAGAGGACATCGGCAAATCCCTTGCGCGTCTTCTGGAACCAGGCAAAGCCCAGCCAGGCGACCAGGCTGCAGGCCAGCATGCTGATAGCCCAGCCGGTCCAGTCCGGCATGCGGCCCCAGATCAGCACGGCGCGTGTCTGTTCAATGAAAAAAGTCAGCGGATTGAGCCACATCGCGGTCTGAAAGCTCGCAGGCAGCGCATGCACGGGGAAGAAAATTGGCGAGATAAACATCAGCATGGTCGTCATCACCCCGGTGATCTGCTTGAGATCGCGGGCAAACACGCCCAGCGACGCAAAAAACCAGCCCACGCCGACACTGAGCAAGACCAAAGGCGCCCAGACCAGCGGCAGCAGCACGGCCGTGAGCGGGATCTTGCCGTTCAGCACCAGCAGCGCCACCAGCAGCACCACCAGACTGGCCAGCGCCTGGAACAAGGCCGAGCACACGGCCACGACCACCAAAATCTCCAGCGGAAACACCACGCGCTTGACGTAGTTCACATTGGCCAGCACCAGGTGCGGCGCGCGGTTGAGCACATCCGAGAAAAGCCCGTAGACGATCAAGCCGGCGAACAGCACCATCGCAAACTGGGTCTTGGACTCAGGCCCCTCGCCCCAGCGCGCCTTGAACACCACCGAGAACACAAAGGTGTAGATGACCAGCATGCACAGCGGTATCAGCACGGCCCACAGCCACCCGCCAAGCGATCCCTTGAAGCGCTCACTCACTTCCCGGCGCGTCATCTTGACCACCAGTGGCCAGTGCGCACGCACGCTACCCACCAACGCGCGCGCAGAGGCCGCGCTGCCTACACCGACAGTCAATGTGTCACTCCATCCATCATGAGGCGGCCAAGTTTACAGGCTCGGCGCTATCCTGACTGCCTCCCAGGCAGCTGGTTACAAGCAGCGACGATTACAAATGTCACTGGGACCAGGGCAAACCCTGGTAACGCCAGCCACCGAGTTGGCCGCGTTGCCCCTGGGCATTGGCATCGCCCTCAAAGCCCTGCAGGATGTTGTAGGCCTCCAGCCCCAGTTGGCTGGCGCGCTGCGCCGCTGCCACCGAGCGCACGCCACTGCGGCACAGCAGCACGATCTTGGCGCCGGGCGCGCGCTGGGCCAGGGCCAGCAGCTGGGCATCAAAATCCGGGTTCATCGCCATGTCCGGCCATTGCTTCCAGGCAATGGCCACGGCCCCAGGCACCTGTCCCACCCAGGCGCGTTCGGCATCGGTGCGCACGTCAACCAGCACGGCCTGCTGGTTTTGCACCCAGTGCCAGGCCAGGCGGGCACCAATATCACCGGCATAGCCATTGCCAGGCGCAATGGTCTGCTGTTCTGCGGTCAAGCTCATAGACACCTCTTCCAAAAATAGCGGTTAGACCCAGCCCCGCTATGCTGCCCGGTCCCAGGGCGGGGCCGGCATATCCTTCAGCTGCTGGCGCAGTGCGCGGTGGTCAGGCACCACCTCGGCCACGGTATCCCAAAAGCGGGGGCTGTGGTCCATCACCCGCAAATGCGCCAGCTCATGGGCCACCACATAGTCGATCACGGCCGGCGCATAGTGCATCAGCCGCCAGTTCAGCCGGATCGAGCCATCGGACTTGGCACTGCCCCAGCGCGTCTCGGCACTCGAGAGGCGCAAGCTGGTGTAGTGCACGCCCAGCAGCGGCGCAAAATGCGCCAGCCGCGCCAAAAAATGCTGGCGCGCGCTCTGGATGAACCAGGCCTGCACCAGATCGCGAATCTGTGTGCGCCCCGCACTGGGCGGCAGCGCCAGATAGAGGCGCGAGGGTGAGTCCGGCGCCTCCTCCTCGACCCGCCAGACCGCCCCGGAGCGCGCCACGCGCTGCTCGCTGTCGACCACCAGCTGCAGCGGCTGGCCCAGAAAGGGCAGGCTCGCGCCATCTTCCCAGCGGATGCTGGCGCTCAGGCTGCTGGCGCGGCGCTGCTGCATCTCGGCGATCTTGCGCACGATCCAGCCGGCCTTGTCCTGCAGCGCCTCGTCAATGCCCGGCTGCGTCACCCAGCGCGGCGCGCGCACCACCAGGCCGTCCTCACTGACCACAAACCCAATACTGCGCCGCTTGGCACGCTGGAGCAAGTAGGCCACCCGCTGGCCCTGCAACAGAATGCTGCGGTTGGCCACAGGATGGGCCTGCAAGGAGGCCGGCGCTGCGGGGGCGGCAGGGGCTGTTGGCCTGGCGGCGACCGGCACAGGCACAGGCACAGGCACAGGCACAGGCACAGGCACAGGCACAGGCACAGGCACAGGCACAGGCGCTGGAGGCACAGGCGCTGGAGGCGCTGCGGCAGCAGGCGCGGGCGCCAGCACAGGCTGGGCATCAGCGACCGCCACAGCCGCAGGAGCAGGTGGTGATGGCCGCACAGCGGCAGTCGGCTCGCTGCGCTCCCACAGATCCAGCGCCATCTGCACCAGGCGGCGGACATCAACCATGGCAGCTCCCCGCTCTGCGGCAGCAGTAGGTCAACAAGACGCGCTCAGCGGCGGACACGGCAGTCTTTTTCCTTTATTTGGCAGCGGTACCCGGCTCGGCAGCGGCGGATGCTGCACCCACGGCCGCAGCAGGCGCCTGCAGCGCAGGCTTGCCCACATAGGCCTCGGGGTCCAGGCGGCGCATTTCGGACTCGATCCAGTACTCCACCTCGGCCATCAGCTCGTCGTGCTTGCGGCCCTTGCTGTCGATGGGCTTGCCGACCGACACATCGACAATGCCGGGCGTCTTGACAAAGGCCTTGCGCGGCCAGCATTTGGCCGACGTCACCGCAATCGGCACCACCTGGGCACCGGTCATGATGGCCAGGCGCGTCGCGCCGGTCTTGTATTCGCCGCTTTCACCACGTGCAATGCGTGTGCCCTCGGGGAACATGATCACCCAGATGCCCTGGCCCAGCAGGCGCCTGCCCTGCTCCACCACCTTGTGAAAGGCGCGGCTGCCATCCTTGCGGTCGATATGGATCATGTCCAGGCTGCCAATGGACCAGCCAAAGAAAGGAATCTTCAGCAGTTCCTTCTTGAACACATAGGCCAGCGGTGTGGGCATGATGGCCGGCATCAGAAAAGTCTCGAAGGTCGACTGGTGCTTGCACAGCAGCACCACACCCTTGTCACTGCCGGGCTGGCCGGCCACTGGCAGATTCTCCATACCCTGGGTGCGAACCCGGATGCCGCAGAACCAGCCGGCGCTGTCTGCCGACAGCTTGAGCCAGCGGCGCGCCACTGCATAGCGGGCCTGGCTGCTGGCACCGCAGACCCGCAGCAGCAAGATGGTCAGGGTATAGGGAATGACCGTCAGGCCCATAAAGAGCGTGTGCAGTATCGAGCGGAGCAGTGGCATGGATCAAGTAAAAAAGGCAGAAGGACGCAACAAGCCTGGCCCCTTGCTGGCGATGGCCAGCGGGCCCAGCCTGGAGCCGCAAACCAGCGCAGCTGCATCGCACAGTGCGCCGAAGGCTGCTGCAAAAATTTCGACCCACGCCATGCAAAACAGCGCTGCGCAGGCGTGGTTGGCGCTAAATCATATCGGAAGCCAAGGCCCCCGGTCCGCGGCCTGTGCACGAACCTGCATCCAGCAACCGTATAAGCCCAGCACAAAACGCCAATTTCTGAATCACATCAAAGAATTGCAGTGGATAACTCAGCTAATTGGCGAAAAAATGTGGATAAGCGACGATGGGCTGCGCGCCCGCTCGGCGCGGTACCCGGCACCGGAGCAAGCACTTATGCACACAATGTGGAAAGCAGACCCTCTAGCACAATATCCTGGCTCTATCGACAACATTGCCAGATCACAAAACATAACTCAATGAAAGATATAAATAAAAAAATTTTGTCAGCCAATTCCACAAGCCAACTGACAATGTGTGGTAATTCCGATCCAGCGCAGAGCGCCGATATTTCAACAAAGTTATCCACAGAAATATAAGTCCCGTATTGATTTTTCTGAGGATTTGCCTTGTGTATAAGTTCTTTGGTTTCTCACAGGATTGCAGCCTTCCCCGCTTGCAATCAGGACAAACACCATACTGAGCGGCTCAGGCACCTCCACCGGGCCGGGGCCATGCGGTGCCACGCTAGTCGCTACACTCCAAGTTCCCGCGTCTCATTCCGCCCTCCCCTTGATTTTTCTGTCCATCGCCGTCCACACGCCCGCCTACAGTGCCATCAGCGCGGCCAGTGAACTGCTGACCTACCAAGCCCCCCATGCACTGCCCGCTGGCAGCCTGGTGCGCGTGCCGCTGGGCAAACGCGAGGTGCTGGGCGTGGTCTGGGGCCCGGATACCGCATTTGCAGGCGACCCGGCCAAGATCAAACCGATCACCGCGGTACTGGAGGCGATTGCGCCATTGCCTGCAAGTTGGCTGCGTTTGGTGCATTTTGCAGCCCGTTACTACCAGCGCAGCTTGGGCGAGATGGCGATTACTGCGCTGCCACCCGCGCTGCGCGACCTCACGGTGGAGCAACTGGCCCGCCGCCTCAAGCGCAAAAAGACGGCGATCGACAGCGATGTCGCCGCCGACCAGGCGCTGGCCTTAAGCCAGGAGCAGATGGAGGTTTGCAAACAAATAGACAAAAATGCTGGCCCCTTCCTGCTTTTTGGCAGCACCGGCAGCGGCAAGACCGAGGTCTACCTGCACCAGGCAGAGGCCTTGCTGGAGCGCGATCCCCAAGCCCAGGTGCTGGTGATGGTGCCGGAGATCAACCTGACGCCGCAGTTAGAGGCCCGCTTCCAGGCACGCTTTTCGGCCCGCCTCGGCGACAGCGCGGTTGTCAGCATGCACAGCGGGATGACGGCGCCCCAGCGCCTCAAGAGCTGGCTGGCTGCCCATACCGGCCAGGCACGCATCGTGCTGGGCACACGCATGTCGGTGTTTGCTTCGCTTCCCCACTTGCGACTAGTGATCGTCGATGAGGAGCATGACGCCAGCTACAAACAGCAGGAAGGGGCGCGCTACTCGGCGCGCGACCTGGCCATCTGGCGCGGCCATGACCTGCAGGCCCAGGTGATTCTGGGCTCGGCCACGCCCTCGCTGGAGAGCTGGTGGGCCAGCCGGCCGGCCCAGGGTGAGGATGCAGGCGGCCGCTACCTGCGGCTGGCCATGCCCAGCCGCATTGGCGCCGGTCAGATGCCGCGGCTGCGCCTGGTGGACATGCGCCAGCAGCCGCGCCAGGGGCTGTTCTCCCCCGCGCTGCTGCAGGCCATCACCGAACGGGTGGAAAAGGGCGAGCAGGCCCTCGTGCTGCTGAACCGGCGCGGCTTTGCGCCGGTGCTGTTCTGCGGCGACTGCGGCTGGAAAAGCGATTGCCCGCACTGCAGCGCGCATCAGGTGTTCCACAAGATAGACCGCACACTGCGCTGCCACCACTGCGGCTTCAGCCAGCGGGTGCCGCTGGCCTGCCCCAGCTGCGGCAACCCGGATATCCTGCCGCTGGGCAAGGGCACCGAGCAGCTGGAAGAGGCGCTCGAGCGCCTGCTGCGCAATGTGCAGCGGCCCGACGGGCAGCCGGCCCGCATTGCCCGCATCGATGCCGACACCACCAAGGCCAAGGGCGCGCTCGAAGAGAAGATGGCCGATATGCATGCCGGCGATGTCGATGTGCTGGTGGGCACACAGATGGTCGCCAAGGGCCATGATTTTCGGCGTGTGACCCTGGTGGCCGCCGTGCAGCCCGATGATGCGCTGATGTCCAGCGACTTCCGCGCGCCCGAGCGCCTGTTCTCGCTGCTGCTGCAGGCGGCCGGCCGCGCCGGACGCGATGCGGCTTACGTGGCCGCCCAGGGCAGCGCCGTCGAGATGTGGCTGCAGACCCAGCAGCCCGAGCATGCCGTCTACCAGGCCCTGCGCCAGTGGGACTACAGCGGCTTTGCCGCCCAGCAGCTCAAGGAGCGGCGCGATGCGGCCATGCCGCCCTTTGCCCACCAGGCCATCATCCGCGCCGATGCAAGGTCCCAGCAAGAGGCCCAGGCCTTTTTGCGCGCCGCCTCCGAGCTCGCCCACAGCCAACAGCTGCTGGACGGCAGCGAAGTCTTTGTCTACCCGCCGATTCCGCTGTCCATGCAGCGCGTGGCCAATGTGGAGCGCGCCCAGATGCTGATCGAGAGTCCTTCACGCAAGGCCTTGCAGCAGTTCCTGCGCGCCTGGCAGCCTTGCCTGCACTGGCTGCGCGCGCATCCGGAGCACAAGGGCCTGGTGCGCTGGCTGGTCGATGTCGACCCCCAAGCTATCTAGACCAACCAGGTCACCGCCGCCGAAAAGCTGACAAAGGCCAGCGCCGTGCTGACCAGGATGATGTGCGCAATGCGGCCATTGTGGGCGCCATAGCGCCCGGCCAGCAAGGTAACATTGCTGGCACTGGGCAGCGCAGCCACCAGCGCAACGACCAGCAGCGCAAACGGCTGGACCGGCAGGCCCGCCGCCATCGCGGCATGGCCCAGGCCCAGCACCAGGAGCGGATGCACAAAAAGCTTGACCAGCGCCAGCGGCACATAGCTGGCGGGGGCAGCATATTCCGCCTCCACCATCTTGGAGCGGGCCAGCACGGCGCCCACAGCAAACAGCGCCACCGGCGTGGCAGCGCTGCCCAGCAGGCCGGCGGTCTGGTCCAGCGGCTGGGGCAGCGTCCACTCCATGAACGAGGCCAGCGCGCCCAGCAAGATGGCCCAGGGCATGGGGTTGGTGAGCACGCCTTTGAGCGCCTTGAGCAGCGCCGCACGTGCATTGCCTGCGGCCCCATCCATGCGCGACAGCGCCAGGCACAGCGACGTGGTGAACACCATGTCGACCAGCATGGTGACAATGGCCGGGCCGGCCGCGGCTTGACCCAGCAGCGCAACCAGCAGCGGCAAGCCCATGAACCCGGTATTGGGAAAAGCGGTCACCAGCGCGCCAAAAGCGCTGTTGTTCCAGTCCATGCCGCGCAGGCGCGAGGCCGCCACGCAGCCCGCGACCAGCAACAGCTGGCACAGCACATAGAGCAGCAAGATGGGCAGGTTCATCAGCTGCGCAAAGGGCAGCGATGAGCCCGCTTTGTACAGCATGCAAGGCAGTGCGAAATACAGCACAAAGGCATTCACGCCCGCAATCGCGGGCAGCGGAAAAATGCCGCGCCGGGTGGCAACAAAGCCGCACAGAACTAGCGCAAAAAACGGAAAAGTGACTTGGAAGACGGACAGCACGGCTCGATTGTGCCCAGAATGCGCCAGCGCAGATGTAGCGCGAGGGACCGGCACTGGTTGGCGCGGCCCATAAAAGAAAAGACCGGCCATGCGCATGGCCGGTCTTGCAAGGCAGGGATCTGGCCGAAACCCGGATCAGTGCCTACAACGACCTGAAAATCTCAGATCGTCACCAGTTTCTCGACTTCCGCGCATTTGCGCCGGGCCAGCGCCAGGTTGCTGCGCTGCTTGTCCAGCACCAGGTACAGGAACAGACCTTCCTTGAGCGCCACCGGGCGGATGATGTGGTACTGCGAGCCCAGGGTGATCAGAATGTCATCGATGGAATCTTGCAGACCCAGCGACTTCATGGTCTTGAGCTTGGCCCGCACGACCTCGGTGTTGCCAGCGGCTGCCAGCTCCAGGTCCAGGCCCGATCCGGCACTGCCCAGAAGCATGCCGCTGCCACTGTCCACCAGCGCGGCGCACATGGCGCCCTCCACCGTCAAAAGTTGCGTCAACGTGTCTTGAACCGAAGCCATCTCACTCCCCCTTCACACACTGGCGGTTTATCGTTGCTGCGCCATGCGGCCAGTGCGGCGCATACGCAGCTCTTCCACAACAAGATGCCGGCCGCAGCCAGACTTGCCATCAGACTTTGTTCATCTCCGCGCCCACTTCGGCCGCTGCCCACAGCACGCGGCCCAGGATCGCATTGGTATCGAGCACCATGCACAGAATGCAGGGGAACTCCGAGGTGACCGACTGGAACACGACCACGCCGCTCTCGGTCTCGAACGTCAGGCGCTTGCAACCGGTGTGGTTGATCTCTCGCCCCACCGCACGTGCCATCGCCATCAGGGAGCCGGCCATGGCCGACAGGCGGTTGAGCTGCAGCTCGCTGTTCGTGCGCAAGGACGCAATTTCAAATCCATCGGGCGTGCTCAGCAGTGCCACACGCACGCCATCAACAGGACCAATAAGCTTATCAAGCGCCTGCTGGCCTGCCTTGACGACTTGGGCAGGGATCAGAGGTTGTGATGCAGTCATGAATTCTCGCTTTGCAGAGACAGCATGGAAACAAGTACGCTCATCGCATCCAGCAGCTGCCCACGGTCGCGCGGGTCCGCTTCCAGAACGGGAATCACCCCATGGCCAGCAGAATACACGCCTTGGGCGAATGTTTCAATTTGTTGTGTTGTGGCCGGGCGTGCGCTCAGCACCAGCGTGACAGGTGGCTGGGGGAGTTGCCCGATCTCGTCGAGGATATGGTTGGTCTCGGCCAGGCTGGTCGGACTGTTCACATCGGTCATGATGAACACCCCCATCGATACCGACAGCACCCACTGGCGCACAAAGCTGAAACGCTCCTGGCCCGGGCAGCCGCAGATCTGCACCACCTCACCGCCGCCCAGATCGATCTCGCCAAACTCGGTGCCGACCGTGGTGAGTTCCTTGCTGTGGGCCGCCAGATCGAGGTTGCGGACATCGGAGCTGGACATCAGCGCACCGCACAGCGAACGCACGGCGGTGGTCTTGCCAATGCCCATGGGCCCGCACAGCGCAATGCGCGGCATCTTGTGCGGCCCGACTCCGCCTGATTCTTGATTCATCCCGGCTTACCTCCCCCTCGTATCCATCGGCCCAAACGGCTGAGCAAACCTTTGGAGTGTAGCGGCTCGCGATGGTGGGAGGGGGAAGAAGCAGCGGAAATGACAGGCATGGCCACGCCGCGCAGCACGCCGCGGCGGCCCAGCTCGACCAGGAGACCACGGGCCAGCGTGTTGTCCAGCCCGCTGTGCAGGCACAGCTGGGCGATGGAGACCGGTTCGCGCGAAAGCAGCGCCAGCGCGCGGATGCAGGGGCCGGTATTGAAGGGCGCGCCCACCGACACCCAGGACTTGAGCTGGTAGCGGAACTCCTGGCGCGCAGCTTGCGCAGGCTGTGCAGCAGCCCGCTCCGATTCATGGCGGATGACCTTGTTGCGCGCATCCCAGTCGAGCAGAAAGACCGCTGCGCGGTCGAACATGTCGATCAGGTCGCTCAAGGTGTAGTCTGCCTCCAGGCGACCGACCCAGCTTGCCCCGTCGAGCATGGCGGTCTTCACCTGCCCGATGCAGACCACGCAGGGTGCCTTGCCCAGCGACGAGATGGCATCAGCCATGCCCTGGTCCAGCACAATCAGCTGAGCGCGGTCACGCGGTACCTCTTTCCAGGGAAGTACCGATTTGCGTGAGGCCACGCCATACAGCGGCGCAAAGCGGTTGCGGCTGCTGGGGGTCAGCAATTCTGCGGAAATACCGGCGGTCTGCATGGCGATAATTTCACACTCTTATTGGCTTAATTAATAGGGTTTGCCACTTAGCCGCAGCAATGCTATCGGCATTCTAAAAGCTTGCCTGCCAGACGCAAGTGTTTATTCGGGGGTTTTACCATCTGCTCTACATTCATTGACAATTTCAAAGATTCTGTGGTTTTTTGTGTAAGCAAACATGTAAAAGCCAAAGTCCTGAATCTGCAGATGGCTGCCGTTGCGGCTATTCTTCTGCGCTCTCCTTCCTGATCTGCAAAGGTTCTTTCGCCACCATGGCCGCTGGTCTCAATCTCGCCCAATTACAAGCTGTGCACTACACCCAGGGACCTTGCCTGGTGCTGGCCGGTGCCGGATCGGGCAAGACCCGGGTGATCACCCACAAGATTGCCCGCCTGATCGAGACCGGCATGGCGCCGCGCAAGATTGCGGCCATCACCTTCACCAACAAGGCTGCCTCCGAAATGCGCGAGCGCGCCAAGAGCCTCATCGGCCGCCAGGCCAAGGATGTGCTGGTTTGCACCTTCCATGCGCTGGGCGTGAAGATGGTGCGCGAAGATGGCCATGTGCTCGGGCTCAAGCCCCAGTTCAGCATTCTGGACAGCGACGATGTGGTCGGCATCCTCAGGGATGCGGCTGGCGGCACTGCCGATGTGGCCACCGCCCGCCAGTGGCAGTGGACCATCAGCAAGTGGAAAAACATGGGCCTCGACTACAAGGAGGCGCTGGCCCAGGCCGCCGATGACAACGAGCGCGCCATTGCCGTGCTGATGCAGCGCTACGACGAGCGGCTGACCGCCTACCAGAGCGTGGACTTTGACGACCTGATCGGCATGCCGCTGCGCCTGCTGCGCGACCACCCGGAGGTCCGTGCCAAGTGGCAGGCCAACCTGGGCCATGTGCTGGTCGACGAATACCAGGACACCAATGCCACCCAGTACGAGCTGCTCAAGCTGCTGGTGGGCGAGCGCGGCCATTTGACCGCCGTGGGCGATGACGACCAAAGCATCTATGGCTGGCGCGGCGCCACCTTGGACAACCTCAAGAAGCTGCCGGTCGACTACCCCCAGCTCAAGGTGATCAAGCTCGAGCAGAACTACCGCTCGACCAGCGCCATCCTGCGCGCGGCCAACAATGTGATCCAGCCCAACCCCAAGCTGTTTCCCAAGACCTTGTTTTCCGAGCTGGGCGAGGGCGAGCCGGTGCGCATCGTCGATTGCGACTCCGAAGAGCACGAAGCCGAGCGCGCCGTCGCCCGCATCCTGAGCCTGCGCGCAGCGGCCAACCCGCCGCCGGACTGGAAGAACTTCGCCATCCTCTACCGCGCCAACCACCAGGCCAAGCCTTTCGAGAAGGCGCTGCGCAAGGCCAATGTGCCCTACAAGGTATCGGGCGGCACCAGCTTTTTTGACCGCGCCGAAATCCGCGACCTCTGCGCCTGGTTCCGGCTGTGGATCAACAACGATGACGACCCGGCCTTTCTGCGCGCCATCACCAACCCCAAGCGCGGCATCGGCCACACCACCCTGGGCCGCCTGGGTGAATTCTCCAAGGCCCACCGCTGCAGCATGTTTGGTGCGCTGTTCAACGCCATGCTCGAAGACGCGATGCCTGCGAAGGGCCGCGAAAGCCTGCTGGAATTTGGCCGCTATATCAACGACCTGGAATACCGCGCCCGCCAGACGCGCGGTGCCGAAGAATCGCTGGCCTTCCTGCTCGACTGGCTCAAGGAGATCGGCTACGAGCAGCATTTGTATGACGCCGAAGACAGCGAGAAGGTCGCCGCCGCCCGCTGGACCAATGTGCTGGAGTTCTGCGACTGGATGGCCCAGCGCGCCGGCGGCCAGACCACGACAGCGGCCGACACGACGACGGTGAGCGAGTCCAAGAGCCTGCTCGAAGTCTCGCAGACCATCGCCCTGCTCTCGACCATCAGCGAGCGCGAAAAGGAGCAGGACATGGTGATCCTGTCCACCTTGCATGCCAGCAAGGGCCTGGAGTGGCCGCATGTGATGCTGATCGGCGTCAACGAAGGGCTGCTACCTTTCAAGCTCGACGACGATGACGGGCGCCAGCAAAAGGTCAGCGACGACACCGCGCAGCGCCTGCAGGAAGAGCGCCGCCTGATGTACGTGGGCATCACGCGGGCCCAGCGCTCGCTGGCCGTCAGCTGGACCAAGCGGCGCAAGAAGGGCCGTGAGCTGGTCTCGGCCCTGCCCAGCCGCTTTATTGCCGAGATGGGCCTGGACAGCAGCACCGCCCGCGAAGACCCGCGCGAAAAACTGCGCCAGCTGCGCGAAGAGTTCGCGCGCAAGGCCCAGAGCACCGCCGCCGCCAGCCCTGATCCCCTCTGACTATCCATGACCAAGACCCTGATCCTGACCGCCTTGTGCACTGCACTGGCCAGCGCCTGCTCCAGCACCCCCGCCCCCCGCCCTGCCTGCCCCAGCGCGCTGCAGATGGAGCAGCCCGAGCTGCTGGGCCACTGGCAGGCCGAGCTGCCCGGCCTGCCCGGGCCCGTCACCCTGCAGCTGGCCCCCCACCCCGAATGGAACGGCACCGTCAAGGGCCAGATCCAGCGGCCCGGCAGCAGCGCCATCGTCGTCGGTGATGTGGACAAGGGCAAGCTGACGATGGAGGAGTCGGCCGATGGCAAAAAAGTCTCGGGCACCTGGCTGGGCGAGGTGGTCGACGGCAGCTGTGGCCGAGAAATCCGGGGCGAATGGTTGGATGCGAACGACAACAGCCACGCCTTCGTCATGCGCAAGCCATCGAAAACCCCGCAATAGCCGCAATAATGGGCATCGGCGCAGCCGTCACCGCCACGCCCCTAACTCCCTTCTCGACCATGACAACTTCGAAATTTCTGCGCTCGCCAGCCCCGCTGGCGGCGAGCCTGCTGATGGCCGGTCTGCCGCTGGGCAGCTTCGCGCAAACGCCCGCCGCTGCCAGCGGCTCGGCGGCCACGGTGTGGCAGCAATGCACAGCGCTCAGCGACGGCACCGCCCGTCTGGCCTGTTTTGACCAGTGGGCCCAGCAGCAGTCGCAGCAGCCCCTGGTCAGCCAACAGGCGCAGCCAGTGGCCGCCGCGCCTGCCGCCTCGGCCAACGCGATGGTGGGCCTGACCCCACCGGCGGGCGCACTGGCCGCCGCCGATGTACCGGCCCCCATCGGTGGCTGCCGCAATGACGGCTACACCGAGATGTCCCGCTTCTGGGAGCTGGAAGCGGGCACCGACTGCGGCACCTTCAGTTTCCGTGGCTACCGCCCCCTGTCGGTGTCGGTGGCTGTTGGCGACAAGGTCAACCGCCAGCCGACCTCGCTCAACCCCGTCAATGCAGCAACGACCGAGACCGACTACCAGCGGCAGGAAATGCGCATCCAACTGTCGGTGCGCACCAAGCTGGCGCAAAACCTGCTGACCGATCCGAATGGCAAGCTGCGTGATTCGCTGTGGATCGGCTACACCGGTCTGTCCTACTGGCAGGTGTTCAACTCGGACCTCTCGCGCCCTTTCCGCACGACCGACCACCAGCCCGAGATCTTCTATGTCTACCCGACCACCGCCCAACTGCCCTTTGGCTGGCGCTGGCGCTACAGCGGCATTGGCCTGGAGCACCAGTCCAACGGCCAGAGCGACCCGCTCTCGCGCAGCTGGAACCGTACCTACCTGATGACCGGGTTTGAGCTGGACAACCGCTGGCAGCTGCAGGCCAAGATCTGGCACCGCATCAACGAGAGCGCGGAAGACGACAACAACCCCAATATCCAGAACTACATCGGCCGCAGCGAGCTGAAACTGGGCTGGAACGTCAACCAGCGCAACTGGATGGGCGTGACCGCACGCGGCTCGCTCAACGGCCATGGCAAGGGCTCGGGCCGCGTCGAATGGATGCACACCCTGGGTGATGGCTGGATGGGCGGCAAGAGCAACCTGCGCCTGCATGCCCAGCTCTTCCACGGCTATGGTGACAGCCTGATCGACTACAACTACAAGCGGACGGTGTTCTCGCTGGGCTTCAGCCTGCTGGACTTTTGAGCGCCACGACCACAACCCTTGATACGTCGTTGCCTGGCCGGCCGCGCCAAGCCTTGCCGTACTACCGTACTGTCTGCGGCTTGACGCCTGGTCGGGGGCGCCCAGCCTCAAACGCAAACCTTCGGTTTGCTGGGTCGTGCTCGCGGCTTCTACAGGACGTCTGCTCAGCAGACGTTTCCCGTTTCCCAATAGGATCTTCAGGCAGAAAGCCGCAGCAGGCGCTGGCACAGATCCGACTGCGGATCCTCCAGCCCATGGAGCACCGAGAAATGGTCGCAATCGGGCAGCGCCGCCTGCTCGGCCACATTGCCCGCCGCCTGCCAGGCGCTGTGCATCAGCAGCGACTGGCGCACAAACTCGCTTTGTTCGCGCCCGCCCCAGACCAGGTGCATGGGGGTGGCGCAGCGTCTGGCCGCAAACGCGGGTGAGTTGCGCGCAACCAGCCCGTCGTCGAGCTGGATCAGCGGCTGCAGGTAGCTGTAGCGCAGCGGCGTGATATCGTAGAGGCCGCTGATCAGCAGCGCGCCGCGCAGCGGGTCATCGGGCAGGCCATAGTCGTGCTCCCAGGGCGTTTGCAGGCACATCGCGCCCAGTTGGCCACCGGCAGAATGCCCGCCCACCACCACCCGCGCCGGGTCGCCGCCATAGGCCTCGATATGGCGCAGTACCCAGGCCAGGCTGGCGCGGCACTGGCGCACGATTTCGTCGATGCTCACCTGCGGGCACAAGGCATAGTTCACCACCACGGTGCAAAAGCCCAGCGCCTGCGGGCCGAAGGCGACGCAGCTGAACTCCTTGGAGGTATTGGCCCGCCAGTAGCCGCCATGCAGATAGACAAACACGGGCGCTGCCGCGCCGCCTGCGGCCGGGTAGATGTCCAGGGTCTCGGCCAGAGTCGGGCCAAACGGCACATCCAGAACGCAGCGCAGCCCCCTACGCGCCTGGGCACTGCGCTCGGCAAAATGCTGGCGCGCGGCGGCCGGGTCGGCCACCGGGCGCAGCGGGTCGTACTGCGCATCAATCTGCGACTGCGATTCAAAATCGCGGTACAGCTTGAAAAGCCGGGGACCAGCCATGGCCGGGTCAGCCGGCATCGGGCACCACGGCGGTGACCTCGATCTCCACCTTGGCGCGGTCCTCGATCAAGGCCACGACCTGCACCGCCGTCATCGCCGCGTTGAAGCTGCCGATCAGCTCGCGGTAGGCCTTGCCGATCTCCGCCTGCTGGGCCATATAGGCCTCTTTGTCGGTGATGTACCAGGTCATGCGCACGATATGCTCGGGCCGGGCGCCGCCCTCTTCGAGCACCGCCACAATGTTCTGCAGCGCCTGGCGCACCTGGCCGGCCAGTTCATCGGTGTGGAACACCCCTTGCGCATCCCAGCCGATCATGCCGGCGACAAAAATCTGCCGGCCGCTGACCATGACGCCATTGGCATAGCCCTTGGGCCGGGGCCAGCCCTGGGGAAGTAGTACTTGCATGAGACGATTCCTTCTAAAAACCAAGCATTATTGAAAGCGCTCACCGGCCAGCCAGGCCGCCATGCGGCGGTGGATGGCTGCCGGTATGCGAATGGCTTCATGGCTGTCCAGGCTGGTGAACACCAGCGCCTGGTGGGCCAGTGCTCGCACCTGGCCGTCGTCACCCACACAGCGCAGCGCCAGCTGCAGCGAGCGGCTGCCCAGCCGCAGCACGGCCAGCTCCAGCTGCACCGCATCGCCCATGCGGGCAATCGCCCGAAAGTCGCAGGCCAGGTGCACGATCGGCAGACCCGTGCGTTCGGGCCCCAGCATCTGGGCATAGGGGTAGTGCAGCGCCTGGTTGAACCAGTCCTCCACCAGCGACTGGAACAGCACCAGGTACTGCGGATAAAACACAATGCCGGCCGGGTCGCACTGCGCAAAACGGATGCCGGTGGCCACGCGAAAAACGGGGCCGGTCTCGGGCCAGGTCAAGGCTGCCATGTCAGACCCCGATATAGCGCTGCCACAGCGCGGGCTGCGCCTCCAGCTGCGCCGAGCTGCCCTGCCATACCACCTGGCCGCGCTCGATCAGCGTGTGCTGGTCGGCCAGCGCCATCAGCCGCTTGACGTATTTGTCGATCACCAAAATCGCCTGGCCCTGCGCGCGCAAGGCCGCCAGGCATTGCCAGATCTCCTCGCGGATCAGCGGCGCCAGGCCCTCGGTGGCCTCGTCCAGAATCAGCAGATGCGGGTTGGTCATCAGCGCCCGGCCAATGGCCAGCATCTGCTGCTCGCCGCCCGAGAGCCGGTTGCCGGGGTTGCCGGCGCGCTCGGCCAGGCGCGGGAACAGCTGGTAGACACGGTCCAGCGACCAGGGGTTCTCCGAGGCATTGCGGTTGGCCGCAAAGGCCTGCAGGTTTTCCTGCACCGTCAGGTTGGCAAAGATCTGCCGGCCCTCGGGCACCACGGCCATGCCCATGCGCGCAATGCGGTCGGCGGGCAGGTGCTCGATGCGCTCACCCCGAAACCGCACGCTGCCCGCCGATGCCAGTGTCATGCCCAGGAGGCTGCGCACCGTCGTGGTCTTGCCCATGCCATTGCGCCCCAGCAAGGTCGCGACCTCGCCCGCCGCCATGCGCAGATGCATGCCAAACAGCACCTGGCTGCTGCCGTAGCAGGTCTCCAGTGCATCCACTTCCAGCAAATTGCTCATCAGGCGGCCTCCTCTGCAGCTTCATCGCCCAGGTAGGCACGCCGCACATCCGGGTTGCGCCGAATCTCATCGGGCGTGCCCGTCGCAATCACCTTGCCAAATACCAGCGTCGAGATGCGGTCGGCCAGCCGGAAGACCGCGTCCATGTCGTGCTCGACGAGCAGGATCGTCGTGTCCTGGCGCAGCTGCAGCAGCAGCTGCACCATGCGCTCGGATTCGTCCGGGCCCATGCCAGCCATCGGCTCATCGAGCAGCAGCATGCGCGGCCGCGTGGCCAGCGCCAGCGCCACCTCCAGCTGGCGCTGCTCGCCGTGCGCCAGCAGGCCCGCCGTTTGCTGCAGCTGGGCGGCCAGGCCTACGCGCTCGGCCACCTCGGCCGCCTGCGCATAGCGTGCGCTTTCGCTGCGTGCCGGGCGCCAAAAGCGCCAGCTCGATCCATCGCGTGCCTGCACGCCCAGTGCAATGTTCTCCAGCACCGTCAGGCGCTTGAAGATGCTGGTGATCTGGTAGGAGCGCACCAGGCCGGCCTGCACCCGCGCGGGCATGGGCTTGCGCTCCATGGCCTCACCGGCAAACAGGATCTGGCCCGCATCGGATGCCAGCGCGCCCGACAGCTGGTGGATCAAGGTCGTCTTGCCCGCGCCGTTCGGCCCGATCAAGGCATGGATCTGGCCGGCCTGCACCGCAAAGCTGGCATGGTCGGTGGCGGTGAGGCCACCAAAGCGCTTGACCAGGTTCTGCACCTGCAACAAAGGGGTTGGCATCTTGGCCGTGCTCATCGCTTGCTCCACATGCCGCGCCGCAGGCTCAGCAAACCATTGGGTGCCACCAGCACCACGATCAGCAGCACGGCGCCCAGGCCCAGCTGCCAGTGCACCGTATAGGCGGCCAGCACTTCTTCGAGCAGCAGGAACACCGCCGCGCCCAAGAGGCCCCCATACAGATGGCCGACACCGCCGAGGATGACCATGATCAGCAGGATGCCCGACTGGGTCCACTGCAGCATGCCGGGGCCGACAAAGCTGCCCTGGTTGGCCAGCATCGCGCCGGCCAGGCCAGCGAAGGCTCCGGCCAACGTGAAGGCCACGAGCTTGTAGCGGTAGACCGGAAAGCCGATGGCCTGCATGCGGGTCTCGTTCTCCTTGATGGCCTGCAGCACATGGCCAAAACGGGCATTGAGCACGCGCGCCATCAGCAACAGGCTGACCGTGACCAGCGCCAGCACCACATAGTAGAAAGTGGCATCCTGCGCCAGATCCAGGCCCAGGCCGATGTCCGAGCGGCTGGGCAGCGACAGCCCGTCATCACCGCCCAGCGATTTGAACGACATGATCAGGTAGTACAGCATCTGCGCAAAGGCCAAGGTGATCATGATGAAGTACACGCCCTGGGTGCGCAGACTGATGGCGCCCACCAGCAGCGAGAAGGCCGCGCCCATCAGCATGGCCAGCGGCCATGCCAGCCAGGCCGAGGTAATGCCCTGCTGCATCAGCAAGCCCACGGTGTAGGCACCCAGGCCGACAAAGGCCGCATGGCCAAAGCTCACCATGCCGCCAAAACCGAGGATGAAGTTGAGGCTGGCAGCGGCCAGGCCAAACACCAGCACACGGCTGGCCACGCCGATGTAGAAATCCTCACCCGTCGCCTGGGCGATCAGCGGAAAGGCAATCAGCAGCGCGAGCAAAGGCAGCACCAGCCGGGGCTGCAGCCGGTGGTCGAAGACGCTGGGCTGCGTGGCCCGTATCGCCTGCGCAGCGGCGGGTTGGGGGGCGGATGTGTCAGTCATGGGCGGGGAACAGACCTTGGGGTTTGGTGAAAAGCACGGCAGCCATCAGCACATAGATCAGCACCGAGGCCACGGCAGGGCCAGCGTAGGCTGCTACCTCGGGCCCCATGGCCTTGTCAAACAGCAAGGGCACCAGGGTGCGGCCGGCGGTATCGACCAGACCCACCAGCAAGGCGCCCATCAGCGCGCCCCGGATCGAGCCAATGCCGCCAATGACGATCACCACAAAGGCGAGGATCAGAATGCTCTCGCCCATGCCCACCTGCACCGCCAGCAGCGGGCCCAGCATGCCGCCCGCCACCGCACACAGCGCAGCGCCCAGCGCAAACACCAGCGTGAACAGCCGGCGCACATTGGCGCCCATGGCAGTCGCCATCTCGCGGTTGGCCGCGCCCGCGCGCACCTGCATGCCAAAGCGCGTGCGGGTCACCAGGAGCCACAGCAGTAGCGCCACGGCCAGGCCCACACCGATGATCAGCAGCCGGTAGGCCGGGTAGGAAAAACCATCCATCAAGGTCACCGGCCCGGCCAGCGCGGCGGGCGGGTTGAGCATCAGCGGCTGCGCGCCCCAGATGATGCGCACGATCTCGTTGCTCATCAGCAAGATGGCAAAGGTGCCCATCACCTGCGACAGGTGGTCACGGTGGTAGAGGCGGCGCAGGATGGTGTATTCCAGCAGCACGCCCACCAGCACCGTGGCCAGCACCCCCAGGCCCAGGCCCAGCCAGAACGAGCCAGTCGCCTGGCTAAGGCTGGCCACCAGGTAGGCGCCGATCATGTAGAGCGAGCCATGGGCCAGGTTGATCATGTCCATGATGCCGAACACGAGGGTCAAGCCGGCGGCCAGCAGGAACAGCATCAGGCCGAACTGCAGGCCGTTGAGCATCTGCTCAAGAATCAGGATGGTGTTCATCGATCAGGAGGGCATCTTGCAGTCTTTGACGTAGGCATCCTGGTGGTTCTTGAACACCGTGCCCACCGTGCGGTTGGTCAGCTTGCCCTGCGCATCCTTGCTCACCACGCGCAGGTAATAGTCCTGCACCGGGAAATGGTTGCTGTTGAACTTGAAACTGCCGCGCACCGACTCGAACCTGGCCGCCTCGATGGCCTTGCGCAAGGCCGCCTTGTCATCGAGCTTGCCCTTGACATCGCGCACCGCCGCGTCCATCAGGCGGGCGGCGTCATAGCCGTGCGAGGCGTAGAGCGAGGGGTTGCGGCCAAACTCCTTCTGGAAGTCGGCGACGAATTTCTTGTTCGCGGCATTGTCCAGGTCATGCGCCCACTGCGAGGTGTTGAAGGTGCCCAGCATCGAGTCACCCACCGCGCGGATCACGTCCTCATCGGCCGAGAAGCCCGGCGCATACAAGGTGATGTCCTTGGACAGGCCGGCACCGACAAACTGCTTGATGAAGTTCACGCCCAGGCCACCGGGCAGAAAGATGTAGACGCCATCGACCTGGGCCGCACGCATCTTGGAGATCTCGGCGCCATAGTCCAGCTGGCTCAGCGAGGTATAGGTCTCCATGCCGATCTCGCCCTTGTAGAAGCGCTTGAAGCCGGCGATCGAGTCCTTGCCTGCGGGGTAGTTGGGCGCGATCAGCGCCACACGCTTGAAACCCTTGTCCTGCATGGTCTGGCCCGCTGCCTCATGCAGCGCATCGTTTTGCTGCGAGACATTGAAGAAATACGGGTTGCACTGGGCGCCCGCGTACTGCGAGGGGCCGGCATTGGGGCTGATGAAGAAGGTCTTGTTCTGGAACGCGGCCGGGCCCACGGCCAGCATCACGTTGGAGAACACGGTGCCGGTCATGAAATCCACCTTGTCACGCTTGAGCAGGCGCTCGGCCGTCTGCTTGGCCACCTCGGGGTTTTGCTGGTCATCGACCACCACCACCTCGGCAGGCAGGTTGCCGATCTTGCCGTTCATGTGCTTGACGGCCAGCTGGAAGCCGTCGCGGATATCGGTGCCCAAACCGGCGCCGGGGCCCGACAAGGTGCTGAGCAACCCCACCTTGACCTGGTCGGCGGCACTGGCGCTGCTGGCGCACAGCAGCGCGATGGACAGACTGACAAGACTGCGATGCAAGAGATGAGGCTTCATGCTGGTTCCCTGGTTGAAGTACGTAAAAATTCGCCGAGCCGCTACTATGCCGGGCTGTGCAGCCGAAACCGTTGTAGTTTTCCCGTAGCCGTGCGCGGCAGCTGCGCGACAAACTCCACGGCCCGTGGGTATTTGTAGGGCGCCACCGTGCTTTTGACAAAATCCTGCAAGGTCTTGGCCATGTCCGCGTCCGCCACAAAGCCCGGGCGCAGCACCACAAAGGCCTTGACGATCTGGCCGCGCTCGCTGTCGGGCAGCCCGATCACCGCGCATTCGGCCACCGCCGCATGCGCGAGCAAGGCGTCTTCGACCTCCGGCGCGGCGATGTTGTAGCCCGAGGAGATGATCATGTCATCGGTGCGGGCCTGGTAATGAAAATAGCCGTCCGCATCCATCACATAGGCGTCACCCGTCAGGTTCCAGCCTGCGTGCACATACTGGGTCTGGCGGCTGTCGTTCAAATAACGGCAGCCGGTAGGGCCCTGCACCGCCAGCTTGCCCACCGTGCCGGCCGGCACTTCCTGGCCCTGATCATCAACCACCTTGGCGTGGTAGCCGGGCACCGCCCGTCCGGTGGCGCCGGGACGCGCCTCATCCTCGCGGTGCGAGATGAAGATGTGCAGCATCTCGGTCGAGCCAATGCCGTCGATGATCTCGATGCCGGTCGCCTCTTTCCACAGCGCGCGGGTCGAGGCATTCAAGGCCTCGCCGGCCGATACGCATTTGCGCAGCCGCGTCTGGCGCAGCCGCTCGCCCTGCTGGGCCATCACGCGGTACGAGGTGGGCGCGGTGAACACCACGGTCGCGCCAAACTGCGCGATGCCATCGACCAGCTGTGCGGGCCCTGCTTTTTCCAGCAGCGCCATCGACGCACCAATCGCCATCGGGAACAGCACCTGCCCACCCAGGCCAAAGGTAAAGGCCAGTGGCGGGCTGCCGATAAACACATCATCGGGCGCAGCCCGCAGCACATGGCGCGGCCAGCAGGCACAGACCGCCATGACATCGCGGTGGAAATGCATCGTGGCCTTGGGCACGCCCGTGGTGCCCGAGGTAAAGCCCAGCAGGCAGGTGTCGGTCGCCGCCGTCTGCACCGTGTCGAAATGCGGCGAGGCCTGGGCCATCAGCGGCTCCAGCGCCTGCGCTGCCGGCAGGCCACTGCCATTGAAGTACCGCACCGCCTGCAAGCGCGGGTTGGCCGCCTGCGTCGCCTGCACCTCGGCCTGCAACGCCGCATCGCACAGCGCATGGCTGACCTGGGCAATCTCGATGATGGTGCCCAGCTCCTTGGCGCGCAGCAGCGGCATCGCAGCCACCGCAATGCCGCCGGCCTTGACCACCGCAAACCAGCTCGCCACCATCATCGGGTTGTTGGGCGCGCACAGCAGCACGCGGTTGCCGGGCACCAGGCCCATCTGCGCGGTCAACACATTGGCGATGCGGTTGGCCTGGGCCTGCAAGTCGGCATAGGTCCAGCGCATGCCCTGGGCCTGCAGGCACAGGCGCTCGCCCCGGCCCTCGGCCACATGGTGGTCCAGCAGCTCGGCGGCGCAGTTGAGGCGCTCGGGGAACTGCAGCTCGGGCAGCTCGAACAGGTAGTCGGGCTGCAACTCGGGCGGCGGCAAATGCGTGGCCGCAAAGCGGTCGGTATGCGCGGTATAGGGCGTGGCAGACATCTCGCAAACTCCAGACTGAAAGGAGAAACCGGAACCGGAATCCAGGTGCTAGGCAGAGCTCAAGGCGCAGCGGGCGCCACTTGTTTGAGCAGCTCGCGGGCGATGATGAGCTGCTGCACCTCGGTCGCTCCTTCGTAAATGCGCAGCGCGCGGATCTCGCGGTACAGGCGCTCGACCGGCTGGCCGCTGACAACACCCAGCCCGCCCCACATCTGCAGCGCTGCATCGATCACCTGCTGCGCGTTCTCGGTGGCGGTCATCTTGGCCATCGCCGCCTCGCTGGTCACGCTCTGGCCCTGGTCACGCTGCCAGGCGGCGCGGTAGGTCAGCAGCGCGGCGCTGTCGATCTGCGTGGCCATCTGCGCGAGCTTGGCCTGGGTGAGCTGAAAATCGGCCAGCACGCCCTGGAACATGCGGCGGCTGGTGGCGCGCTGCAAGGCCTCGTCCATCGCGTGGCGCGCAAAGCCCAGCGCGGCGGCGGCCACCGAGGTGCGGAACACATCCAGGGTGCGCATCGCCAGCTTGAAACCCTCACCGGCCGCGCCCATGCGCTGGCTCACCGGCACGCGGCAGCCGCTAAAGCGCAGCCGCGCCAGCGGGTGCGGCGCGATCACATCGATGCGCTCGGCAATCTCCAGGCCAGGCGTATCCACATCCACGATCAGCGCCGAGATACCGCGCGCCCCCGGCGCCTCGCCGCTGCGCACAAACACCACATAAAAGTCGGCAATGCCACCGTTCGAGATCCAGGTTTTTTCGCCGTCGATGACATAGTGGTCACCGTCCAGGCGGGCCGCGCAGGCCATGGCCGCGACGTCCGAGCCAGCATCGGGCTCGGACAGCGCAAAGGCCGCAATGGCCTCGCCCCGGGCCACCCGGCCCAGGTAGCGCGCCTTCTGCGCCTCCGTGCCCGCCAGGCTGATCGCGCCCGAGCCCAGCCCCTGCATCGCAAAGGCAAAGTCGGCCAGACCGTTGTGGCGTGCCAGCGTTTCGCGGACCAGGCAGATGGCGCGGGTGTCGATTTGCGCGGCTACGCCGCCATGCGCCTCGCCCGCCACCGCATGGCGCAGCCAGCCCGCCTGGCCCAGCGCCTTGACCAACGCGCGGCAATCGCCGTCGGTGTCGCTGCTGTGCACATGAGCGACATGCTCGGCGGCCCAGGCATCGAGCGTCTGCGCCAGCTGCGCGTGGCGAGGCTCAAAAAACGGCCACTGCAGGTAACGGGTGTCAGCCATGTCAGTTCCCCTGGAATTGCGGCTTTTGCTTGGCCACAAAGGCCTCGTAGGCGCGCTTGAAGTCTTCGGTCAGCATGCAGATGGCCTGCGCCTGCGCCTCGGCCTCAATGGCCTGGTCGATGGTCATCGCCCATTCCTGGTGCAGCTGGGTCTTGGTGATGCCATTGGCAAAGCTCGGGCCCGCGGCCAGGTCAGCCGCCATCTGCTGGGCCTGCGCCAGCAGCGCTTCGGGCTCGGCCAGGCGGTTGAAAAAGCCCCAGCGCTCGCCCTCTTCGCCGCCCAGGCTGCGGCCGGTATAGAGCAGCTCGCTGGCCCGGCCCTGGCCGATGATGCGCGGCAAAAAGGCGCAGGCGCCCATGTCGCAGCCGGCCAGGCCCACGCGGTTGAACAGGAACGCCGTCTTGCTGCGCGCCGTGCCCAGGCGTATGTCCGAGGCCATCGCCATGATGGCGCCGGCGCCGGCACAGATGCCATCGACCGCCGCAATGATGGGTTGCGGGCAGGCCCGCATGGCCTTGATCAGCTCGCCGGTCATGCGGGTGAACATCAGCAGCTCGGGGGCCTTGAGGGCCACCAGCGGGCCGATGATTTCATGCACATCGCCGCCGGAGCAGAAATTGCCGCCCGCGCCCACCAGCACCACGGCCTTGACATCCTGCGCCCACTTCAGCCGGTGGAACAGGTCGCGCAGCTCGGCATAGGAATCAAAGGTCAGCGGATTCTTGCGCTCGGGCCGGTTGAGCGTGATCGTTGCCACGCCGGCATGGACCTGCCACAGAAAATGCCGGGCCTGGTAGCCGGCCAGCTGCTGGTGGTTGCCCGCCACCAGCGCGGGGTCAATGGTGTATTCGCTCATGCCTGCCTCCACAAATTCGGGGTTCACATCACTTCGCCGCCAGCCACCGCAATGGCCTGGCCGGTCATCGCGCCAGCGCCCTTGCCGCAGAGCCAGACGACGGCATCGGCCACCTCCTGGGGCTGCACCAGGCGGCCCTGGGGGTTGTCGCGCACAAATTCGGCCATGGCCTGCTCGGGGCTGCGGCCGGTCTTGGCCACCACCCGGTCGATGCTGGTCTTGACCAGGTCGGTTTCGGTGTAACCCGGGCACACCGCATTCACGGTGATGCCCCGGCTTGCCACTTCCAGCGCCAGCGCGCGGGTCAGGCCCACCACACCATGCTTGGCCGCCACATAGGCCGATACATAGGCGTAGCCGGTCAGGCCTGCGGTGCTGGCCACATTGACGATGCGGCCATAGCCTGCCGCCTGCATCGCCGGCAGCACCTGCTGCATGCACAGCATCGTGCCGGTCAGGTTCACCGCCAGCATCTGCGACCACAGCTGGGCATCGGTCTTCATAAAGGGCGCGCTCTGCGCCTGGCCGGCGTTGTTCACCAGTATCTGGATATCGCCAAAGGCGGCGACAGCCTGCGCAAAGGCTGCGACCACTTCAGGCCCTTGCGCCACATCGGCCAGCACCCGCTGGCACTGGCCTGGGTGGGCATCCACCAGTTGTTGCAGCGGCTCGGGCCGGCGGCCCAGCACCGTCACCCGGGCGCCCTGCGCCAGCAGCTGGCGCGCAATCGCCTCGCCAATGCCCTGGCCGGCGCCGGTTACCAGTGCATGCTGTCCTTCAAAGCTCTTGCTTGACATCGGCAGCGCTCCTCAATGGCCGGCGGCCGCTTGCTGGGCCTTCTCGCGCTCGAACAGGCTCTCCATCTGGCGCTTGCCGGCAAAGTAAGGCTTGGGCCAGGCAATGGCGGTGTAGCCAATCTTGGCCGCCTCGGTCAGGGTCCAGGCCGGGTTGGCCAGGTGGGGGCGGGCGACAGCACAGAGATCGGCACGGCCGGCGGCAATGATGGAGTTCGCATGGTCGGCCTCGCTGATCGCGCCCACGGCCATCGTCGCAATACCCGCCTCCTGGCGGATGCGGTCGGCAAACGGGGTCTGGAACATGCGGCCATAGACCGGCTTCTCCTGCTTGCTGACCTGACCGGACGAGCAGTCGATCAGGTCCGCGCCTGCGGCCTTGAAGGCCTTGGCAATCTCTACCGCGTCATCCGGCGTGATGCCGCCGGGCACCCAGTCATGGGCGGAGATGCGCACCGACATCGGCCGCTCCTGCGGCCAGACGGCGCGCACGGCCCGGAACACCTCCAGCGGGTAGCGCAGGCGGTTTTCCAGGCTGCCGCCATAGGCATCACCCCGCTGGTTGGTCAACGGCGAAATAAAACTGGACAGCAGATAGCCATGGGCGCAGTGCAGCTCCAGCCAATCGGCACCCACCTCGGCAGCCATCTGGGCGGCGTGTACAAACTGCTGCTTGACCTCGTCCATCTGGGCCAGGCTCATCGCCTGCGAGATCTGGCTCACGCCTTCCAGGTACTGCTGGGGCGAGGCCGAGATGATGGGCCAGTTGCCCTCGGCGAGCGGCAGGTCCGTGCCCTCCCAGGCCAGGCGGGTGGAGGCTTTCGCTCCGGCATGGCCGATCTGCATCGCAAACTTGGCATCGCTGTGGGTGTGGATCCAGTCGCTGATGCGCTGCCAGGCCTGCTTTTGTGCCTGGCTGTAGGTGCCGGGGCAGCCGGGGGTGATGCGGCCTTCTGGGCTGACGCAGGCCATCTCGGCAAACACCAGACCGGCGCCACCCATGGCCCGCGCGCCCAGGTGCACCAGGTGGTAGTCGCCGGGCACGCCATCCACCGCCGAGTACTGCGCCATCGGAGAGACGACGATGCGGTTCTTCAAGGTCAGGCCGCGCAGGGTATAGGGCAGGAACATCGGCGGCGGCGCCTTGCCCTGCACCTCCACCCCGTTTTGCGCGGCCAACCAGGCCTCATAGCCGCCCAGCCAGGCGGCATCGCGCAGGCGCAGGTTCTCATGGCTGATGCGCTGGCTGCGTGTCAGCATCGAGTACATGAACTGCTCGGGTTCGAGCTGGTCGCAGTAGCGCTTGCCGCAGACCTCGAACCACTCCATCGCGTTCCAGGCGGCATTCTGGATGCGCAAGGTCTCCACCCGGCGCAGCGCCTGGTAGGCCTGCAGCACCGCCGGGATCTGCGCCTTGCCATCGCCCAGCTGCTGGAACTGCCGCGCCAGCTCGATCGCATCCTCAATGGCCAGCTTGGTGCCCGAGCCAATTGCGAAATGCGCCGTGTGCACCGCGTCGCCCATCAGCACCACATGGCTGCCCTTGGCGTTTTGCAGCCACCACTGGTCGCAGACCACGCGCTGAAAATTGATCCAGGCCGAGCCGCGCAGATGGCGCGCATTGGTCATCAGCCGCGCGCCTTGCAGGTTGTCGGCAAACAGCTCCTCGCAAAAGGCAATCGACTGCGCCTGGTCGGCCGTGTCCAGGCCGCAGGCCTTCCAGGTCTCTTCGGTGGTCTCGACGATGAAGGTCGAGGTCTTGTCATCGAACTGGTAGATATGGGCCTGGAACCAGCCGTGCTCGGTGCGCACAAAGTCAAAGGTAAAGGCCTCGTAGACCTTGTTGGCGCCCAGCCAAATAAAGCGGTTGGGGCGGGTGACGATATCGGGCTTGAAGACCTCGGCATATTTGCTGCGGATGCGCGAGTTCACACCATCGCTGGCGATGATGAGGTCGGCATCGGCATAGTCCTCGTCGGACTGCACATCGGTCTCGAACACGAGCTGGACACCCAGCTGCTCGCAACGTGCCTGCAGAATGTTGAGCAAATGCTTGCGGCCAATGCCGACAAAGCCATGGCCGCCCGAGCGGATCTTGCGCCCCTTGAACAGCAGCTCGATATCGTCCCAGTGGTTGAAGGCCGCTTCGATCTGCGCAGCCGTCGCCGGGTCCCATTCGCGCATGTTGTCCATCGTCGCGTCAGAGAACACCACGCCCCAGCCAAAGGTGTCATAGGGCTTGTTGCGCTCGACCACGGTCACGTCATGCGCGGGGTCCATCTGCTTCATCAGCAGCGCGAAATACAAGCCGGCGGGGCCGCCGCCGATGCAGACAATTTTCATGGCCAGGACCATCCTGAAAAATACTTTATAACTAAATTATTGATGCATAAATAATTCACTAAAATACGCACATACCCTATCACTGGAGCCCCCTGCGGTACTGCACCATGGGCGCCATGGCTGACATGCAAACCCTCTGCAACTCCCCCTCCGATTCCGGTGGCGGCATGGCTGGCCGCGAGGCCGGCCTCGCCCATGACGAACACCAGGCCGTGCGCCTGTGGCTGCGGCTGATGACCTGCAGCACGCAGATCGAACAGGTGATTCGCAGCAAGCTGCGCACCCAGTTCGCCACCACCTTGCCGCGCTTTGACTACCTGGCCCAGCTCAGCCGCTTCCCCAAGGGTTTGCGCATGAAGACGCTGTCCGAGTACCTGATGGTCACCGGTGGCAATATCACCGGTCTGACGGACCAGCTGGTGGCAGAAGGCTGGGTGGAGCGGGTGGCCGATGACGAGGACCGGCGGTCGATGACGGTGCGCCTGACGCGCAGCGGCAAAAAGCAGTTCAGCGCCATGGCCAAGGCGCATGAGCAGTGGCTGGAGCATTTGCTCGCACCGCTGGGCGCAGATGCCGCGCGTGAGCTGTATGAGCAGCTGGGCGTGCTGCGGCAGATTGTGGGCCAGCGGGTGGAGCAGGTTGCCGACTGAGTACCGCCCCAAAAATGACAAAGAGCCTGCGGACGCGCTGGTCCGGCAGGCTCTCAGACGTCTCTGGCCCTCTTGGGGAATTACATCGCGGTATCGGCCTGGCTCAGGTCGCCATCTGCCTCATCGGCCTCCAGCACCTCGGGCATCTTGACGATGGTGGTCGGCACCTTGCTGTGGCGCGCCACCTCGCGCGAGACCGAGCCGATCAGAATGCTGCCCAGCATGCTCTCGCCGGTGGCACCGAGCACGATCAAGCCGCAGCCCTTCTCCTCTGCGATGTCGAGCAGGCTCGCGTAGATATCGCCCAGGCGGATCTCCACCTCATACGACACACCGGCCAGGCGCAGCATGTCCAGCGCCGGAGCAACCAGGTCCATGCCCGCCTCCAGGCTGGCGTTGGCGATCAGCTCCGAATCCTGCGTAGCCAGCTCCAGAAAGCTGGCCTCCTTTTGCACATGGGCGACCACCACATGGGCGCGCAAGCCCTGCTGCACCAGCTGCACGCCGTGCTGCACCGCCTGCAGCGAGTTGGGCGATCCGTCGACGGCGATCATGATGTTGAGCATGGGCTTCTCCTTGGCAGTGAAAGATAAGACCAGTGTAGCGATCTGCCGGCAGCCCCTGTGTCAGAGACGAGCCTGCGAAACCCGCCGCGCCGTCAACTACCGCACATCTGCGAAAATGCCCGGTTATGCTGCAGTTCGACCTTCTCAAAACCGATCCCACCAGCCACGCACGCCGTGGCACGCTCACGCTCAACCATGGCGTGGTGCAGACCCCCATCTTCATGCCCGTGGGCACCTATGGCACTGTCAAGGGCGTGATGCCGCGCAGCCTCGAAGAAATGGGTGCCCAGATCATTCTGGGCAATACCTTCCACCTGTGGATGCGCCCGGGGCTGGATGTGATGAAAAGCTTTGGCGGCCTGCACGGTTTCGAGAAATGGGACAAACCCATCCTGACCGACTCGGGCGGCTTTCAGGTCTGGTCGCTGGGCGCGATGCGCAAGATCACCGAAGAAGGCGTGCATTTCCAAAGCCCGGTCAATGGCGACAAGCTGTTCATGTCGCCCGAGGTCAGCATGCAGATCCAGACGATTCTGAACTCGGACATCGTCATGCAGCTCGACGAGTGCACGCCGTACGAGACCAACGGCAAGAAGACCACCGAGGCAGAAGCGCGCAAATCGATGGAGATGAGCCGCCGCTGGGCCAAGCGCTCCAAGGAAGAGTTCGAGCGCCTGGACAACCCCAATGCCTTGTTCGGCATCGTGCAGGGCGGCATGTTCAAGCACCTGCGCGAGGAATCGCTGCAAGGCCTGCTGGAGATCGATTTCCCCGGTTATGCGGTAGGCGGCGTCTCGGTGGGCGAGCCCAAGGACGAGATGCTGGACATCATGCAGCACACGCCCCACCTGCTGCCAGCCCACAAGCCGCGCTACCTGATGGGCGTGGGCACGCCCGAGGACCTGGTGCAGGGTGTGGCCGATGGCGTGGACATGTTCGACTGCGTGATGCCCACGCGCAATGCGCGCAACGGCACCATCTTCACCCGCTATGGCGACCTGAAGATCCGCAACGCCCGCCACAAGACCGACCACCAGCCCATCGACACCTCCTGCACCTGCCACGCCTGCGCCGGCAAGAGCGGGGTGAGCTGGGACAACGGCGGGCGCGAGGGCTTCAGCCGCGCCTACCTGCACCACCTGGACCGCTGCGGTGAGATGCTGGGCCCCATGCTGACCACCATCCACAACCTGCACTACTACCTGAACCTGATGCAGGAGGTGCGCCAGTCGCTCGATGCTGGCCACTTTGCCCAGTTCCGCGCCCAGTTCAAGTCGGACCGGGCACGCGGTATCTGAGTGCCAGGCCCTCTGCGCGGCAAAGCGTGGGGGCCACGAGACAATGCCCCGCCACGCTTGACAGCCCCAACGTAAAGTACGAGACAGGGCCATCTTGTGCTGAGCGCCCACTGCCAAGCCCCATCCAGCGGCCACCACAGCACCAGTCATCAGCTGCATGTTCCTGATATTGGCGCCACTGGCATGAATTGTTAGCTCCTTTTTTGGAAGCAACAGTAAATGAATGAGTTTATTAGCTCATAAAAACTTCAGTCTGCCGCGACCTTGCGGCTGCAATTGCCCGCCTGCCAATGCGTGACTGGCCCACGGGGTCGGGCCCATGGCTTGGCAGGTGAGCGGGTATATTTCGCCCATCCTCCCTCATTCCCATGCCGACCGCGTCGTCCGTCCATCCCTTGGAGCAACCCCATAGCGGTCGCTTGCTGCTCTGCGCCAGCTTGGCGGTGTTTGCAGCGGCGATGGTGGGCATCTTGCTGCGACCGCTCGGCTACCTCTCGGTGTTCTGGCCTGCCAACCAGATCGTGCTGGTGCTGTTGCTGCGCTACCCGCGCCTGATGCGGCCTGTGGGGCTCGCTGCCCTTTTTGCCAGCTTTGTGCTGGCCGATCTGATCACCGGTACCTCCTTGTGGCTGTCCCTGGGCTTTACCACCGCCAACCTGTGCGGCGCCGCCTGCGGCTGGCTGTTCTTGCGCCGGCAATCCCAGCGCGATCTGCAGATGGAGGGCCAGTATTCCGCCTTGCTGGTGTTCTTTGCCAGCGGCATGGCATCGCTGGTATCGGCGGCCATTGGCGGGCCCATCAGCGCCTGGGCCTTTGATCTGTCGATGCGCCAGGGGCTGCTGATGTGGTGGACCGGCGAATGGATGAACGCGATGGTGCTGCTGCCGTTCCTGCTGGCGCTGCCCTCGGCACGCAGCAGCGGCGCAAAGCAAGAGCGCCAATCCTGGGCCTTGAAACTGCTGCCCGCGCTGGCCGTGGTCGGCCTGGAGATGACCAGCTACATGGTGGGCAACAAGGTCGGCTCGCTGGTGTTCTCGCTGCCCGCGCTGCTGTGGTGCGCGCTGTCCTACCGCATCCTGACCACCGCCATCATCACCATGGTGGTGTTTGTGACCAAGGTGATCGTGATCTCCAACATCGTGGGCTTTATCCCGGCCAATGTGCTCGATGTGGCCAGTCTGCGCCTGGGCATCACGATGCTGATCCTGGGGCCGCTGTCGGTGGCGGGCTCGCACGCCGCACGCGCCGAGCTCTTGCACCGAATGCGCTACCAGGCCCACCACGACAGCCTGACCGATGTGCTCAGCCGCAATGGCTTTGTGCAGGCCAGCCATGCGCTGCTCAAGCGCCTGACCCATGAAGGCAGTTCGGCGGCGGTGCTGATGCTGGACCTGGACCATTTCAAGCGCGTCAACGACAACCACGGCCATGCCAGTGGCGACCGTCTGCTGCGCGATGTCAGCCAGGTGCTGACCGAATCGCTGCGCCCGCAGGATGTGCTCGGCCGCATCGGTGGCGAAGAGTTCGCCGTGGTGCTACCCCATATCAGCTTTGAAGACGCCACCGCCATTGCCGAGCGCCTCTGCCATACCGTGCGCAGCGGCCGCTTTCTGACGGCGCACCACGAGCCGCTGCAGGCCACGCTTAGCATCGGCCTGGCCTACAAGCAAACACTGCAGCACGGCGACAGCCTCGAAGACCTGCTGCGTGAAGCGGACCTGGCCCTTTACCAAGCCAAGGCCCAGGGCCGCGACTGCGCGGTCTGGACGGCGCCGCTCTCTGCGGCTTAACGCAGCAGCACCGGCGCCGACGCCAAGCCGCTCCTCTGCAAAAACGCCAACGCCGAATCCACTGTCGCCGTTTCAATGTGGCCGGCAAAGCGCTTTTCCGGCGGGTGGTCGTCAAAGGCAATGTTGGCGCGCGTCATGCGGCCGCCCAGCCGGGTCATCGCACCAATGCGCAAGTCGCTGGGCTGGTAGCCCTGCAGCTGCAACCAGGCCTGCGCCTGGCCCCGGTCATGCACAGTCTGCGGCGCCAGCGCCTGGGCCAGGGTCTCCAGCGCCCACTGGTTGCTTTGCTGGTAGCGCTGGCTCCAGGGATAGGCCAGCATGCTGTAGCGCGGCTCGTGCAGCTGCAAGGGCTGCGCGTTGGCCGACAACGCCAGCAGCAGCTTTTGCTGCACCTCCTTGGCCGGCACCACCACCACCGCCTGGTAGCGCCACATATCGTCCAGAAAGAACTCGCCCAGCCCCTGGCGGTAGACATGGGAGGCGGCGGTGCCGCAGTCATTGAGCTTGTGCACCACACGCCAGGCACCGGTGGCCGACTTGTAGGCCCAGCCCATGTGCGAGAACTGCAGCTGGTACTTGCGCAAATCCTGCCCCTGGCGGCCCAGCAACACGACCTGCGCACCGCTGGCATCCAGCGCCTGAGCAACGTTCTGTGCCAGGTTCAGGCTTTGGCGCACGCTATCCAGCGTGGGCTTTTGCGGCTCGCAGCTGCGGCCGGCCTGGGCGCCCGTGGCGGCCAGCAGTGCGGCGGCCAGCAGGCCCAGGCGCAGAGGTTTCAACATGGCCATCTCCTTGGTCATCACAGGCGCTCGTTGTAGAGCAGCGCTTTGCCGATCGCATTGGGGATAAAGGCGATCACCTCGCCAGCGGCCGACAGCAGCACGCCCGTGCCCACCACGCTGACGAGGATGGCCGTGCCGACACCGGCGGCGCTGGCGCCCAGGGCGCCGGCCGACAGTTCAATGCTGGCCGCCGCGCCGTCCGATGCGCTCTCCAGCAACCAGACCGTGCCCTTGGCCGAGGCCTGCACGCCCTTGACGATGAGCTGGGCCCCATCGACCGACAGTGCCACCGGAATGGAGACAACGGTGGCCGACGCCCCCACCGAGGCCGCCGTGCCCACGACCACCGAGGCAATCGGCAGCGCCGAGAGCATCAGGGACGCATCGCTTTGCGCCTGGGCCGCCGGTGCGGTGGCCAAACCCAGCACCAGGGCGGCGCTGGCCAGAGTGGCAGAAGCGCGGCGCTGCCATTTGCTGCAAGTAAGACTGAACATATGCTGCTCCCGTGTTGGCTGCATCATCCGATGGGCGCTCACACGCGCTCCTGCGGGTGGCCCACGTCATGCTCGCGGGGCGCACTGCGCATGCTGCGGGCCTGGTGGATGGCGGTGGCCAGGTCCGACTCATGCTTGTCGCGCAGCATCTTGGCCAGGGTGAAGGCGGTGGTGATCATGTACATCCAGCTCACGCCCAAGAAGGCCTTGTAGGTCGGGTTGATGTCCATGCTGAGCAAACCCCAGCCGGTCAGCCCCATCGCGATCGCAAATCCGCCCCAGACCACAAAGCGCCACATGGGTGTGTCGCCAGCTGCCTGGCTGCTGCCCGCTTGCTTATCCCGCACAAACTTGGCCAGCACAAAGGCGGCCGACAGGCAGAACATATAGCCCATCACCATGAATGCCTGCTCCAGGTGTTGCCCTGGCAGCCAGGCCAGGCCGATCGCGCACATCGAGACCGCAATACCAAACGAGATCCATACCTGGTATTGCCAGGCACGGGTGTCACGCTGAACAGGATTGGAGAATGGAGACATGGTGGGTCGGAGCAACAGGGCCCCGCTTTGGTTGAACACGCTGCGATGATGCGGGCAAGCAGCTGCGCCAGCATCCCCTTTTAATGCCGGTAGCAGTTTTCAAAGAATCAGGTATCGCGAGGCAATACTTTCAAGGCGCTGCCGTTGTCGCGGGGCCTCGCGCCTGGGCGACGCTTCCATGGCATGATCCCAAGCATTCACACCTAGAACCAGACAGGAGACCACCGTGCGCCAGCCGCCCCACCATGTGCCCGCCACCCCGCAAGCTGACCCGGCCGAACTGGCCGAGTGGTGCGATGCCTTCGATGGAATGCTGGCGGCCTATGGCTCGGCGCAGGGCAAGGAGCAGGCTGGTGCGCTGCTCGATGCGCTGCTGGCCCATGCCCGCAAGCGCCATGTGGCATGGAAGCCCTCGGGCAACACGCCCTACATCAACACGGTCACGGTGGATGAGCAGCCGCCCTACCCCGGCGATGTGGCGCTGGAGAAAAAGCTCTCGGCCATCCTGCGCTGGAACGCGCTGGCGATGGTGGTGCGCGCCAATGCCGCGCATGGCGAGCTGGGCGGCCACATCGCCAGCTATGCCTCGGCGGCCGATCTGTTCGAGACTGGCTTCAACCATTTCTTCCGCGCCGATGATGGCCACCAGGCCGCTGACCTGGTGTACTTCCAGCCCCACTCCTCGCCCGGCGTCTATGCGCGCGCCTTTCTCGAAGGGCGCCTGGGCGAAGAGAACCTGGCCCATTACCGTCAGGAGCTGGTGGCCGCCAGCCAGGGCATCCAGGGGCTGTGCTCCTACCCGCACCCCTACCTGATGCCCGAGTTCTGGCAGTTCCCCACCGGCTCGATGGGCATCGGACCGATCAATGCGATCTACCAGGCGCGCTTCATGCGCTACCTGGCCGACCGGGGCCTGGCCGATACCGCAGGCCGCAAGGTCTGGGGCTTTTTTGGCGATGGCGAAATGGACGAGCCCGAATCCATCGCCGCCCTCACCCTGGCCGCACGCGAGGGGCTGGACAACTGCATCTTCGTCATCAACTGCAACCTGCAGCGGCTCGACGGCCCGGTGCGCGGCAATGGCCGCATCATCGATGAGCTCGAGGCGCTCTTTAGCGGCGCGGGCTGGAACGTCGTCAAGTGCCTCTGGGGCTCGGAGTGGGATCCGCTCTTGGCGCGCGACCACAGCCATGTGCTGGCGCGCACGTTTGCGCACACGGTCGATGGTGAGTTCCAGACCCTGTCGGCCAACGATGGCGCCTTCAACCGCGAACATTTCTTCAACCAGAGCCCCGAGCTAGCGGCTTTGGTCGCCCACCTGTCGGACAGCGACATCGACCGCCTGCGCCGCGGTGGCCATGACCCGGTCAAGATCCACGCCGCCTTTGCCAGCGCCGCTGCGCACAGCGGCCAACCCACCGTGGTGCTGGCCAAGACGATGAAGGGCTATGGCATGGGCAGCATCGGCCAGGGCCGCATGACCTCGCACCAGCAAAAAAAGCTGGGCGCCGAGGACCTGCTGGCCTTCCGCGACCGCTTCAACCTGCCGCTGAGCGATGCGCAAGCCACCTCGGCCGCCTTTCTCAAGCCCGCCGATGGCAGTGCCGAGATGCGCTATCTGCTGGCGCGCCGCCAAGCTCTGGGCGGCTTTTTGCCGGCGCGCAAAGGCCAGGCCATGCCGGTGGCCGTGCCCGATCTGCAGGTGACGGCCGGCTTTGCGCTGCAGGCCGAGGGCAAACCGATGAGCACCACGATGGCCTTTGTGCGCCAGCTGGGCAACCTGCTCAAGGACCCGACCCTGGGCCCGCGCATCGTGCCCATCGTGGCCGATGAGGCGCGCACCTTTGGCATGGCCGGGCTGTTCCGCCAGGTGGGCATCTACGCGCCTTTTGGCCAGCTCTACCAACCCGAGGACAACGCCTCGATGCTGCTCTACCGCGAAGCGAGCAGCGGCCAGATCCTGGAAGAAGGCATCAGCGAAGCGGGCGCACTGTCGTCCTGGACGGCGGCCGCCACCAGCTACAGCACCCATGGCGCCGCCATGCTGCCGTTTTTCATCTTCTACAGCATGTTCGGCTTCCAGCGTGTGGGCGATTTGATCTGGGCCGCTGCCGACCAGCGCGCACGCGGCTTTTTGATCGGCGCCACCTCCGGGCGCACCACCTTGGGCGGCGAAGGCCTGCAGCACCAGGACGGCAGCAGCTTGCTGAGCGCCTCCACCGTGCCCAACTGCAAGAGCTACGACCCCGCCTTTGCTGGCGAGCTGGCCGTCATCATCGACCATGGCATGCAGCGCATGTTGCAAGAGCAGCGCGACGAGTTCTTCTACATCACCGTCACCAACGAAAACGTGGCCAACCCCAGCCTGCCGCCTGAGGCCCATGAAGGGGTTATCCGCGGCATGTACCGGCTGCAGGCCGGCTCTGCGCACAGCCCGCGCCGGGTGCAGCTGCTGGGCAGTGGCGCGATCATGGGCGAGGTGCTCAAGGCCGCTGCCATTCTGGAGCGCGAGCACCGCGTCGCTGCCGATGTCTGGAGCGTCACCAGCTATGCCGAGCTGGCCCGCGATGGCGAGGCCCAGCTGGAGCTCTGGCGCGCAGGCAAGGCCAGCGCCCCCAGCTGGTTTGCGCAGCAACTGGCGTCCTCGCAAGGCCCCATCATTGCCGCCAGCGACTATGTGCGCGCCTTGCCCGAGCTGGTGCGCGCTTACCTGCCCACCGACGACCGTGGCCTGCCGCGCCAGCATTACTACACGTTGGGGACGGACGGCTTTGGCCGCAGCGATTCGCGCGCGGCGCTGCGCCAGCATTTCGCCGTCGATGCCGCCGCCATCGTGCAGACCTATCTGCGCAGCCAACAGACCTGAGCACCTGCTTAAAAGGGGGTGCGCAAAAAAGCCAAGCCACTGTGCACAAGCGCCCAGCCGGGCGCACAACTCCTGATTTGATAGCTGACCGTGCTTTTCTGACAAGCACGGGCAGCTATTTTTAGGGAAGCTCTGCCGAAGAAGGCACCCGGTGCAGCGCAGTAATTGTCCCAATACCACCCAGCGCTGTGCATGCCAGTATCGGGTCCATGCGGCTGCCGCATCGAGACAACACCATAAACATTAGGAGCAACTATGCAACGCACTCGCCTGGCGCAAGCCTTGGCCACCTTGGGACTGCTGGGCTTGACCGCCGCCATGGGCACGGCCCATGCACAGGACAAGGTCAAGATCGGCTATATCTCCGACCTGTCGAGCCTGTATGCCGACCTCGAAGGCAAGGGTGGCGCCACCGCCATCCAGATGGCGATTGACGACTTTGGCGGCAAGGTGCTGGGCAAGCCGATCGAAATGCTGGTCGTTGACCACCAGAACAAGGCCGATATCGCCGCCAGCAAGGCGCGCGAGTGGATCGACACGCAGAACCTGACGATGATCTTCAGCGGCACCAACTCGGGCACGGCGCTGGCGCTGGCCAAGGTGGCCGATGAGAAAAAGCGCGTGATGATCAACAATGGCGCGGGCACCTCGGCGCTGACCAACGAGGCCTGCACGCCCTACACCGTGCACTATGCCTATGACACCGTGGCGCTGTCCAAGGGTGCGGCCGGCGCCATTGTCGACAACGGCGGCAAGAACTGGTTCTTTCTGACCGCCGACTATGCCTTTGGCCATGCGATGGAAGCCGATGCCACCAAGGTCGTCAAGGCCAAGGGCGGCGCCGTGGCTGCGGCCGTGCGCCATCCGCTCAATGCCTCCGACTTCTCGTCCTTCCTGCTGCAGGCGCAAAGCTCCAAGGCCCAGGTGCTGGCGCTGGCCAATGCCGGCGGCGACACCATCAACGCCATCAAGGCGGCCAAGGAATTCGGCATCGACAAGTCGATGAAAATCGCGCCGCTGCTCGTCTTCTACAGCGACATCCACAGTCTGGGCCTGAAGAACACCGCCGGCATGCAGTTCGTCACCAGCTGGTACTGGGACATGAACGACGCAACGCGCAAGTTCGCGGACGCCTACATGAAGAAAACCCAGCGCCGCCCCACCGAAATCCAGGCCGCCGACTACTCGGCCACGATGAACTACCTCAAGGCCGTGCAGGCCGCCGGCACCACCGATGCCGACAAGGTGATGGAGACCTGGCGCGGCATGAAGATGGACGACTTCTTTGGCTCGGGCACCTTGCGCGCCGACGGCAGCTACATCCACGACATGTACCTGGTCCAGGTCAAGACCCCGCAGGAATCCAAGGGCACCTGGGACTACTACAAGATCGTCAAGAAGCTGCCGGGTGACGAGGTGTTCACGACCAAGGAAGAAACCAAGTGCGCGCTGTGGAAGTGATCTGAGCCCAGCCACCACCACCACGATGCCTGGCGATGCCAGGCATTTTTCTTGCATGAACACGGCGGCGCCGGCGCGCCAGCCACCTTGTCACGGGCTGTTTTTTATCGTCCCCCATAATGGGCCTGCCATCCGCAGAAAAGGAAATCCTATGTCCCAGACTCCCAGCAATGCCGATTTCGACTCCCTTCTCCCGGGCCGCGCCACCTTGGCCGGCAGCACCCGCCGCAGCGCCCTGCAAATGGCGCTGGGCGTAGGCTACGCCGCAGCAGCGGTGCCAGTGATGGCGCAAACCGCCATCAAGACCCCCGATACCGGTCTGACGGCCGGCACGATCCAGTACACGGTTGACGGCTTCCAGGTCAGCGCCTACCGCGCAGCGCCTGCTGGCAAGACCCACCTGCCGGTGGTGCTGGTGATCCAGGAAATCTTTGGCGTGCACGACTACATCGCCGACACCTGCCGCCGCCTGGCCCAGTTGGGCTACCTGGCCATTGCGCCCGAGCTGTTTGCGCGCCAGGGCGACCCACGCAAGTACACCGAGATCAGCCAGCTGCAAAGCGAGCTGGTCAGCAAGGTGCCCGATGCCCAGGTCATCAAGGACCTGGACGCCGCCCTGGCCTGGGCCAAGGACAATGGTGGTGACACCAGCCGCGCCGGCATCACCGGTTTTTGCTGGGGTGGCCGCATCACCTGGCTGTATGCCGCCACCGGCAAGGTCAAGGCCGGTGTTGCCTGGTATGGCCGCCTGCAAGGCGCTGCCAGCGAGTTGCAGCCCAAGCACCCGATTGACCTCAGCAGCGCGCTCAAGGCCCCCGTGCTCGGCCTCTACGGCGGCAAGGATCAGGGGATTCCGCTTGAGTCCGTGGAGGCCATGAAGCAAAGCCTGCAAAAGGCCGGTGCCGCAGGCAATGCCGCCGCTGCGGCATCGAGCTTTCATGTCTATCCCGAAGCGGGCCACGCCTTCCATGCCGACTACCGCCCCAGCTACCGCAAGGATGCGGCAGATGACGGCTGGAAGCGCATGCAGGACTGGTTCAAGACGCATGGCGTCATCTAAACCCCTGAGCCCCGCCTAGCCCGCCACAGGCTCCGCAAGACAAAACCCTGCCAGCGCACCATGCGCTGGCAGGGTTTTTTATAGTCACCTTGCGGTCCTCAGTTCATCGGGTTGTCGCGCCAGAACAGGTCCCAGGGGTCCATTTCCTTGCCGTCGGGGAATTTGCACACCGTGTTCTTGCCCTTGGGCGTGTTGAGCAAGGCGCCGCCCATCTGCACGCAGTAGGCCGATGCAGGGCTGCGCGGGCCGGCATAGGTGGTGGCGTAGGAGGTGGCTTCCTTCTCGTCGGGGTCACGCAGCGGCTTGAGGCCCGAAGAGCTGCTGCAGGCGGCCAGGGCGGACACGGCCACCAGGGCTGCCACGCTTTTGCACAGAATCGATAAAGAGGTCATCACAAAGCCATTCGTTGTCCAGCCTGCATTATCCCAAAGCGGGCGAGCCACTGCCATGGCCGCCCTCCTGGTCCAGCAGCTCGCCCACGCGCTGGCGCAGTTGCTCGGCAGAGCACTCGGCAGCCGGGCTGGCCGCTCCAATGCGCAAGGTCACGCGGTTGAACAAGCCTCGACGGAACGGCCGGGTCATCGCGCCTTGGGGCTCGATGCGGCTGAAAAACGACCCCCAGAGGTTGGTCAGTGCCATCGGCACCACGGGCACGTCCAGCCCATCGGCTCGGGCCTGCTCCAGGATCTTCATCACACCGCCCTTGAAGGCCTGCAGCTCGCCGTCGCGGGTGATGCCGCCCTCGGGAAAGATAGCCAGCAGATCGCCCTCGCGCAGCACCTGCGCGGCGCGTGCAAAGGCGGCCTCGTAGACGGCAGGGTCTTCGCTGCGGGGCGCCACCGGAATGGCTTTGCACAGGCGGAACAGCCAGCCCAGCAGGGGCGTGCGGAAGATGCGGTAGTCCATCACAAAGTAGATCGGGCGCGGGCTGGCGGCCATCATTAAAATGGGGTCGACAAAGCTCACATGGTTGCAGGTCAGCAGCGCCGGCCCGCTGGTGGGGATGTGCTGCGCGCCCTGCACGCGAAAGCGGTAGACCAGGTTGGTGACCAGCCAGGCAATGCAGCGCAGCAGGTATTCAGGCACCAGCAAGAAGATGTAGGTGGCGACAATCGCATTGGCAATGCCGGTGAACAGGAAAATCTGCGGCACCGTGAAGCCCGCGCCCAGCAAGGCGCCAGCGATCACCGAGCTGGCAATCATGAACAGCGCATTCAAGATATTGTTGGCCGCAATGATGCGGGCGCGGTGCGTGGGCTGGCTGCGCAGCTGGATCAGCGCATACATGGGCACGCTGTACAGGCCCGCAAACAGCGACAGCAGCGCCAGATCGGCCATCACGCGCCAGTGCGCCGGCTGGCTGATGAAGCCCAGTGCCGTCCAGGCCTGGGCCGGCTGCGCCAGGCCGCGCGAGGCAAAGTACAGGTCAATCGCAAACACGCTCATGCCGATGGTGCCAATGGGCACCAGGCCAATCTCCACCTGGCGGCGCGAGAGCACCTCGCACAGCAGCGAACCCAGGCCGATACCGATGGAAAACACCACCAGCAGCAGCGAAGCGACATGCTCATTGCCATGCAGCACCTCCTTGGCAAAGCTGGGGAACTGGCTCAGAAACACCGCGCCAAAGAACCACATCCAGCTGATGCCCAGCAGCGAGCGGAACACCACCACATTGCCATGCGCCAACTTCAGGTTGCGCCAGGTCTCGCTCACCGGGTTCCAGTTGATCTGGAGGCCCGGGTCGGTGGCCGGCACCACCGGCACGCCTTGCGCGGTGAGGCGACCCACCACCGCCAGGCCCAGGCAGGCCACGCCCACCGCGGCATGGCCGATGCCGGGCAGAGCCACCAGCAGCCCACCCACCACATTGCCCAGCAAGATGGCGACAAAGGTGCCCATCTCGACCATGCCATTGCCGCCGGTCAGCTCATCGTCGCGCAGCACCTGGGGCAGGTAGGCAAACTTCACCGGCCCGAACAGCGTGGAATGCAGGCCCATCAAGAACACGCAGCCCAGCAGCACAGCCGGGCTCTCGATCCAGAAGCCCACACCAGCGATCAGCATCACGCCAATCTCCAGGTCCTTGACGAAGCGGATCATGCGGTGCTTTTCGTACTTGTCGGTCAGCTGCCCCGAGGTCGCCGAGAACAACAGAAAAGGCAGGATGAACAAGGCCCCGATCACCAGGCCGGCCATGGCAGGCGGCATCCAGGCCACCTGCAGCTGGTAGGTCACCATGACGGTGAAGGCGAACTTGAACAGGTTGTCGTTGGCGGCCCCGGCAAACTGGGTCCAGAAGAAGGGGGCAAAGCGGCGCTGGCCCAGCAAGGCAAACTGGTTGGGGTGGTCTGGCGCATCGAAGGCAGGCACAGACGGGGCATGTGGACGGTTCATGGAACAAGCATCTCCTGGCGGATCAAGGGCGGTGGGGGTGGTCGGTACCGGGCATTCAGCGCAAACGCACTGCCCCCAGCGCGCCGTCCCCGATTGTGCCTGCGGACGCGCGGTTTGGGCACGCCAGTTGGCGCGCTTGCAGCGCCGTTCGCAACAGTGGCACCAGCGCAAGCGCAGCGGCCAGGTGCTTGAGCGCATGGCCGGCCACCAGATGGCCGCTGCCGGCCCAGACGGCGGCATCGCCCAGCTCGAACAGCTTGGCCAGCGCATACCAGGCCACAACGGCCGCCAGGGGCCAGCGGATAAGTGGCGCGGCCGGCGGGCTGCGCTGCTGCCACAGCGCCACTACCACCAGCAGTACCATGCCAGCGCCCTGCAACACGGCCCAGGGCAGCAGCTGCCCGGTCTGCAACCAGATCCACAGCGCCAGTGGCCCGCCCAGCAGCACGGCGAGTGCTGTCAGCCAGGCGGCGCGGGCATTCAGCTGCGACTGCAGCGCCAGGCCCAGCACACCGGCAAACACCGGCACCATGCCCATGCGGTCCCAGAAGACACGCACATCGCCGGGCAGCAGGTGGTAGTAGGACGAACCGACGGCAGTCAGCACCAAACCGCCAAACACCAGCAGCAACCAGGGCTGCGCGCCTTGGGATCGCAAGGTGTCAGCGGGTGTTTTGACACTCGCCAACAAGCCCCAGATGCCGACCAGCAGGAACGGCAGATTGCTCAGTACATCGGCCGCGTTGGCCAGGCCCAGCAGCGGGCGCTGATCGGCGAAGTCATGGTAATGGGCCGCCTGCGGCACATAGGGCCCCAGGCAGGCAAGGGCCAGCATGGCGGCATAGAAGGCGTAAAGCACGCATTCCGCAGCCAGGCTGCGGGGGCTTGGAGGTTGGGAGGTATCAGTCATGACCTGCACTGTGCCGCTGGCGCGCCAGAGCGTCTCGCAATCCCGGCGCGATCCCCTATGATGGCACCCAAAGTATGACAGGACGATACCCATGAGCACCACCGCCGATCTGGTACTGGCATTGAAAAAAGAGCTAAAAGCCGCACAAATGACCTATGCAGACCTGGCCGAGGCGCTGGGCATGGCCGAGTCCAGCGTCAAGCGCATGCTGGCCAAGGGCGACATGCCGCTGTCGCGCATCGATGCCATCTGCCATGTGCTGCGCCTCGATTTTGCCGACCTGGCACGCCGCGTGGCCGACAACCAGCCGCTGATCAAGGAGCTGACGCAGCAGCAGGAGCAGGCGGTGGTGGCAGACAAGAAGCTGCTGCTGATGGCCATCTGCGTGCTCAGCCAGTGGACGCTGGAGCAGGTGCTGGCCACCTACCGCTTGAGCGAGGCCGAGGGCATCAAGTACCTGGCGCAGCTCGACCGCATCGGCATCATCGAGCTGCGCCCGATGAACCGCTACCGGCTCAAGCTGGCCAAGACCTTCCGCTGGCGCCCGCATGGCCCGGTGATGGAGTATTTTCGCGAGAACGCGGTGCACGACTATTTCTCGGGCACGTTCGACAAATCCGGAGAGGGTTTGATGCTCGTGCATGGCGCCATCAGCCGCACCTTGGCCCCCGCCTTTTTGGAGCGCCTGCAGCGCGTGGCCCAGGATTTTGCCCAGCAGCACCTGACCGACCAGCGCCTGCCCGAGAAGGAGCGCGAAGGCTATACCCTGCTGCTGGCGATGCGCAGTTGGGAGCTGTCGGTGTTTACCGAAATGCGGCGCCTGCAGCCGGGTGGCAATCGTTAAGCCGCCTGGGTAAACAGCATCAGCGCACCGGCATAGCGGTGCAGCTGCTGGCCGGCAATCTCGCCCTGGCTGAAAAAGCCCACCAGCGGGATATCGCCCAGCACATGGTGGATCAGCTCCAGCTCGGCACCAGGCACGCCGAAATAGGGGCTCGCCCGCTGCGCGCAGCTGATGTAGACGGCCCCCGCAATGCGGCGGCCGGCCGCCGCATCACCCAGGGCGCTATCGCCCAGCGGCAGGCCGGTCTGCGCCTCGGCGGGGGACAGCGACTCTTGCAGCTCGGCACACATGCGCAGCAAATCGGCGCGGGCCGCCGACAGGTTGCGCTGGCAAAAGCACAGGTACTGCTGGGGCTGCGCCTGCTCTGACAGCACAATGCCCCGGCTGACCATGTCCACGCCCACCAGCGGCACCACGCGCGCCTCCGGGCCCAGCTGCCCGGCATGCACAGCCGATTCGGGCGCATGCGGCTCCAGCGCGGCATGGATATGGCGCATCGTGCGGGTGGCCCGCTCGGGGTCCGCATCCAGCCGCACCGGCATCAGCTCCTCAAGCACATCGAGCGCGGGCCGGCCATCCAAAGCCAGCACCACATGGCCTTGCATTGCGGTGATGCGCATGCGCGCACCCATCACCTGGCAGCCCTGGGTCAGCTCTTGCACCACGCCGGCATCGGCAGAGAACGCCAGGCCCGAAAGCCCACCGCGCAGCACCCCGTTGTGACTGGGGCCCAGCGCCTTGCTCCAGGCCAGTTGCAGCGGCGCTACCGCCTCGGAATTGAGGCCGCCCAGCACGCTGCCAGCGCGCGTGCGCGCGGCCAGCTCTTCGAGCAGTTCTGCAAAATCCGGCAGGCCCGCATCGGCATGCACCAGCGCGCGGTCCCAGGGCGATGTAGGCGCCACCGGCAGCGGCGCAATGCCTGAGAACAGGCGGTAGGAATGGGCAGGCAGCTCCAGCAGCATGACCGACAGCGCCGGCTCGTTCAGGTACTCGGCATGCGAGGCCATCACGCCAACGCCGACCGAGCCGCTCCAGTCGCCGATCTGCGGAAACTCGTCCTGCAAGGCCTCCAGCAACTGCGGCGCATGGCGTGCAAAGGCATCCGTAAAATACACCAGGCCGAGGTTGGGCGCGCTGGCATAGCCCGCCTGGGCCATGCGGCCTCTCAGTTGCGCCACCACCAGCGCCACAGCCATCCGCCAGTCGGGATGGGTCACATGACCATAGGGAAAAAGCTTTGTGCCTGCCATTGTCAACAACCTGCTGCTGCGCGGCTGCCGGCCCAGTCCCGCGCTAAAAAATCACGATCACTCAAGCGTTCTTGCTGGCTCAACGCTGGCCGGAGGAAGGCTTGCGGGGCGCGGCGTTCCGTGAGGCGACCTTGCTTGGGGCGGCTTGGCGGGCGCCGTTGGCGGAGCCTGCGCCTTTGGACGGTGTCGCCTTGCGGGGTGCTGGCTTGCTGGAGCCGCTTCCTGCGCCAGCCTGCGGCCCGCTCCTGGTCTTCTGACCAGCTGCTGTGGCAGCCTTGCTGCGGCCTGCCGCAGCAGCGCTGCGCTTGGCCGATGTCTGCTGGCCCATCGCGGCCTTGGCCGCCGCCTTGCCGGCTTCGGCCATCTCCTGGGCTGTGCTGCGCACCGCCTGCGCAGCGGAGGCTGCCGCCCGTTGGGTACTGGCTGCATGGACCATCGCCTGCTCGGTGACATCCTGCACAGCCTGCTGGGCGATGTGCTGGAACTGCTGGGTCAGCGCGCCCCACCACTGCATGGGGTCGGTCGCCGAAGCGGCGGCGGCACTGGCCTGTTCAGATTTCTCGGGCTGTTCTGTTGCGGCAGCGGCCGGTGCGGGCGCGGGCGCGGGTGTGGTTGCAGGGGCGGGGCTGGGCGTCTCGGTGGTTGTTGGCGCCACCGCTGCCGCTTGTTGCGCCTGCGCAGCCGTGCTCTGGGCAAACTGCTGCCAGCTTTGCACCATGGTGCTGGCCCAGTTCTCTACCGGCACATTCATCGTCTGCAAGGCCGACAAGGTCATCTTCTGCACTTCCATCGCCTGGATGGTGGCGGCCAGCGCCCGCTGGTTCTGCTCCAGCCAGAACAGCACGGTCTTGAGCTCCTGAATGCGCTTTTCCAGGTCCGGCACATTCATCGTCGGCGCCACCCATTCCTGCCATTGCGCAAAGGCCGCAGAAGGCTTGGAGCTACCGCCCGCTGCGAGCTTTTGCAGAAAATCAAAGCCGGGGGCAAAGGGGTTGAATGACGGGGCGGAGTCTTGCATGGTGTTGTCTCCAGGAGTTGGGCCGTTGGCCGCGTGTGCAATGCCAGGGTGTATGCTGCACAGCTTAGCGGATTGTGCAGCCCCTGCCTATGTGATAAATCGCTTGCGGCTGCGTACGACCACCCTTGCAACCTGCCTTTTTGAGCCCGCCACCATGCAGAGCCTTTTCCATCTCGCCTTCCATGTGCACGACCTGGATGCTGCACGCCACTTCTACCGCGACACGCTCGGCTGCGCCGAAGGCCGCAGCACCGACAGCTGGGTGGACTTTGATTTCTTTGGCCACCAGATCTCCTGCCACCTGGGCAAACCCTTTGAGACCAGCAATACCGGCCTGGTGGGCAACCACAAGGTGCCGATGCCGCACTTCGGTCTGGTGCTGAAACTCGAGGACTGGAAGCAGCTGGCCGAGCGCCTGCGCGCCGCCAACACACGCTTTGTGCTCGAGCCCCAGGTGCGCTTTGAAGGCGAGCCCGGCGAGCAATGGACGATGTTCTTCTACGACCCGAGCGGCAACCCGATCGAGGTCAAAGGCTTTCGCTCGCTGGCGCAGTTGTACGCGCATTGATGGGGCGCTGTGGCCCCGCCAGGAGCATCTGAGGCGGGGCAAGCGCTGCTGCCGCCCTGCCTGTGGTGGCTAGCGCAGCGATCAGACTTGGTGTCCATCGGTACTTGAGAAACGGGCACAAAAAAGCCAGCTCGAAAGCTGGCTTTTGGTGTTCTGGTTGCGCGAGAAGGATTTGAACCTCCGACCTTTGGGTTATGAGCCCAACGAGCTACCAGACTGCTCCATCGCGCACCGCAATTATAGCGCGACTTTGGTACTGCATTTTGGACGAATGCGCTTTTAGCGTATATTTTTTGCGCTTCGACTTTTATAGCAATCTTGGCGGGATCAAAGCGGCGGCCTTACCGGCCCACTTTTCAGGCTGACCAGCCCAGTCCGCAACGGTGCTGCCCGGCAGCTAGGCACAAAAAAGCCAGCTCGAAAGCTGGCTTTTGATGTTCTGGTTGCGCGAGAAGGATTTGAACCTCCGACCTTTGGGTTATGAGCCCAACGAGCTACCAGACTGCTCCATCGCGCACTTGCATTATAGCTCGGGTTTTCCTTAATGCGAAGCGCTTTGTCATCATTTGGAAAACTATTTGTGGAATGAGGGCCTCAAGCGCTGCTTGCAGCGATCGGCAAAGGCGCAGCGCCATAGAAAAAGCCCACCGAAGTGGGCTTTTTCAGTCGGAACCTGCAGAGGGCTTATTCTGCTGCGGCATCACCGGCTTCTTCAGCGCGGTCCACCAGTTCAACATAGGCCATAGGCGCGTTGTCGCCCACGCGGAAACCCATCTTCAGGATACGGGTGTAGCCGCCTGGACGGTTGGCCGAGCGAGGACCCAGCACGTTGAACAGCTTGGTGACGCTGTCGCGGCTGCGCAGACGGTCAAAAGCCAGACGGCGGTTAGCCACGGTGTCCACCTTGGCCAGCGTGATCATGGGCTCGATCACCTTGCGCAGTTCCTTGGCTTTAGGAACGGTGGTCTTGATGGCTTCGTGCTCGATGAGCGAATTCATCATGTTTTGCAGCATCGCCTTACGGTGAGACGAGGTGCGGTTCAGTTTGCGGAGGCCGTGTCCGTGACGCATGGTGCTTTTCCTTTTAGATTGATTCAATCAAACAGCCGTATCAGGTACTGTTCGACGCACTACGATTGAGCTCCCCCACCATTGGGAGAGCTCTCCATTATAACTTAACGCTTTTCCAAACCGGCTGGTGGCCAGTTTTCAAGCTTCATACCCAGGGTCAGACCACGGGAAGCCAACACTTCCTTGATCTCGTTGAGCGACTTGCGACCCAGATTCGGGGTCTTGAGCAACTCATTTTCGGTGCGCTGGATCAGGTCACCGATGTAGTAGATGTTCTCGGCCTTCAAGCAGTTGGCAGAACGCACGGTCAGTTCCAGCTCGTCCACAGGACGCAGCAGGATCGGATCGAACGTGGCGTTGTTGCGCGCCTGGCCACCTGGCTGGTCGAACACATCCAATGCGCCGCCTTCGAGCTGCGCAAACACGGCAAGTTGCTCCACCAGGATCTTGGCCGACGAGCGCACTGCATCTTCTGCAGCGATGGCACCGTTGGTTTCGATCTCGAGAACCAGCTTGTCCAGATCGGTACGCTGCTCCACACGGGCGGATTCGACCGTGTAGCTAACGCGCTTGATCGGCGAGAACGATGCGTCCAGCACAATGCGGCCGATCGACTTGGTCGACTCGTCACCGTAGCGGCGCACGTTACCGGGCACATAGCCACGGCCTTTTTCCACCTTGATCTGCATGTCCAGCTTGCCGCCTTGCGACAGGTTGGCGATGATATGATCAGGGTTGATGATTTCTACATCGTGAGGCGTCTGAATGTCAGCAGCCGTCACCACGCCTTCGCCATCCTTGCGCAGGCTCAGCGTCACTTCGTCACGGTTGTGGAGCTTGAACACCACGCCCTTGAGGTTCAGCAAGATGTTGACCACATCTTCCTGGACGCCGTCGATAGACGAGTACTCGTGCAGCACACCTGCAATGGTCACTTCCGTCGCTGCATAACCCACCATCGAGGACAGCAGAACACGACGCAGCGCATTGCCCAGCGTGTGCCCGTAGCCGCGTTCAAACGGCTCCAGCTCTACCTTGGCGCGATTGTGGCCCAGCTGTTCTACGTTAATTGTCTTGGGTTTCAGCAAATTGGTCTGCATGCAAACTTCCTCTCAATACCCCCGGCTCGTTACACCGGTAAGGCTGGTGAAGCACCAGAACCGCGATGCCTCGCGGTTCTGGAACGGATACACTTTCGCAGTCGAAAACGACCGTGAAATTAACGAGAATACAATTCGACGATCAGCGATTCGTTGATGTCAGCACCGAATTCATCGCGGTCTGGAGACTTCTTGAAGACGCCTTCAGCCTTGTCAGCCGACACGTCCACCCAAGCGGGGAAGCCCACTTGACCAGCCAGTTGCAGCGACTCAACGATACGGGCTTGCTTCTTCGACTTTTCGCGCACCGCCACCACGTCGCCCTCCTTCACCGAGTAGGAAGGAATGTTGACGGATTGACCGTTCACGGTGATGGCCTTGTGGGACACCAGCTGACGCGCTTCGGAGCGGGTCGAGCCAAAGCCCATGCGATACACCACGTTGTCCAGACGGCTTTCCAGCAGGCTCAGCAGGTTCGCGCCGGTGTTGCCACGGCGACGATCAGCTTCAGCGAAGTAACGGCGGAATTGCTTCTCCAGCACACCGTAGGTGCGCTTGACCTTTTGCTTTTCACGCAGTTGCAGACCGTAGTCCGAGGTACGCGTGCCGGAGGTACGGCCGTGTTGACCTGGCTTGGTGTCCAGCTTGACCTTGTCCGCGATCGAGCGACGTGCGCTCTTCAGGAACAGGTCTACGCCTTCGCGGCGGGAAAGTTTGCCCTTAGGGCCAATAAAACGTGCCACTTGAATATCCTTTTTTCAGCTACCGCATAAATGCGGGAGCCGCCAGAGCACCATGCACTGGCGGCGGTGGGCTTATGGTGAGTTAGATACGACGACGCTTTTGAGGGCGGCAGCCGTTGTGCGGGACTGGCGTCACGTCGGAGATCGACGTGATGCGGATGCCCAGTGCACCCAGAGCACGCACCGAAGACTCGCGACCTGGGCCTGGGCCCTTGATCTCGACGTCCAGGTTCTTGATGCCCTGTTCCATGGCAGCACGGCCGGCCACTTCGGAAGCAACCTGGGCTGCGAAAGGCGTCGACTTGCGCGAGCCCTTGAAACCCTGGCCACCGGACGAAGCCCAAGACAACGAGTTGCCTTGGCGGTCGGTGATCGTGATGATGGTGTTGTTGAACGAAGCGTGAACGTGTGCAATGCCGTCAGAAATGTTCTTGCGAACTTTCTTACGTACACGTGCAGCTGCGTTGTTCTGAGACTTAGCCATTATGTACCTTCAATCTCTTTATTTCTTCAAAGCCGCTGCGCCTTTGCGCGGACCCTTGCGGGTACGGGCATTGGTGCGGGTACGCTGACCACGCATGGGCAGACCACGACGATGACGGAAACCGCGGTAGCAGCCGATGTCCATCAAACGCTTGATGTTCATCGTGGTTTCACGGCGCAGGTCACCTTCCAGGGTCAGGTGAGCGATTGCGTCGCGGATCTTTTCCAGATCAGCGTCCGTGAAGTCCTTGACTTTCTTGGCGTAGTCGATACCAGCGGCTTCGCAGATCTTGCGAGCGGTGGTGCGACCGATGCCATAGATAGCGGTCAGGCCGATCTCCGCATGCTTGTGCGGAGGGATGTTAATACCAGCAATACGTGCCATTTGTGTCCTCTAATACTTTAGATTAACCTTGGCGCTGCTTATGGCGCTGGTCGGTGCAGATCACGCGTACGACACCCTTGCGACGGATGATCTTGCAGTTACGGCAAATCTTCTTTACCGAAGCTGAAACTCTCATTTCATTCTCCTAAAACTTCCATCCGCTCCAGTCTGTGACGGCATTTCAAATATTTAGCCCGAACAGACTGGAGGGCACACTTTCCTGTCGATCTCAGTTTTTGGCTGAGGCCTTGAAGTTCGCCTTCTTCAGAAGCGACTCATACTGCTGAGACATCATGTAGTTCTGGACCTGGGACATGAAGTCCATGGTCACCACGACGATGATCAACAAGGAAGTGCCACCGAAATAGAACGGAACGTTGTACTTCAGGATCAAGAACTCTGGCAGCAGACACACGAAGGTGATGTAAACAGCACCCGCAAGCGTCAAACGCACCAAAATCTTATCAATATAACGTGCTGTCTGATCCCCTGGTCGAATCCCGGGAATAAAGGCACCACTCTTCTTCAGGTTATCGGCCGTTTCGCGGCTGTTGAAAACCAAGGCCGTATAGAAGAAGCAGAAAAAGATGATCGCTGCGGCATAGAACATCACATAGATGGGCTGACCAGGAGTCAGCGTGCTAGCAATGTCCTTGAGCCAACGCATCGATTCGCCAGCGCTGAACCAGTTCACAACAGTGGCAGGCAGCAAGATGATCGACGAAGCGAAGATGGGCGGAATCACACCAGCCATATTCAGCTTCAGTGGCAAGTGCGATGACTGACCACCATACACCTTGTTTCCAACCTGACGGCGCGCGTAGTTCACCAGGATCTTGCGCTGTCCACGCTCGACAAACACGACGAAGTACGTCACGGCTGCCACTACGAGAACAATGAAGATCGCGGCAATGATGCTCATCGCACCAGTACGCACCAATTCGAGCAATCCACCGATGGAGCTGGGCAGACCCGCAGCAATACCGGCGAAAATCAGGATCGAGATCCCGTTGCCCAAACCACGCTCGGTGATCTGTTCACCCAGCCACATCAGGAACATCGTACCGGCGGTCAAGCTGACCACGGCGGTAAGACGGAACCCGAAACCAGGGCTGAGGACCAAACCGGCAGTGCCTTCCAGCGCCACGGCAATGCCGAGCGACTGGAACAGCGCAAGCGCCAATGCACCGTAACGGGTGTACTGGGTAATCTTGCGACGGCCGGCTTCGCCTTCCTTCTTCATCTGTTCGAATGTCGGGACGACGTAGGTCATCAATTGCATGATGATCGATGCCGAGATGTACGGCATGATCCCCAGTGCAAACACGGTGAAGCGCGAGAGCGCTCCGCCCGAGAACATGTTGAACAGGTTGAGAATGCCACCCTGTTGGCTATTGAACAGCTGCTGCAACTGGTTGGGATCGATACCAGGCACCGGAATATGAGCTCCGATGCGGTAGACGATCAGCGCCAGCAACAGAAAAACCAAACGACGACGCAGATCGCCGTATTTACCGGTCTTTGCAATAGTTGCGGTGTTCGTAGCCACTGATGAATCTTTCAGAAAGGGTTAGGCGACGCTACCGCCAGCAGCTTCGATCGCAGCCTTGGCACCAGCGGTGGCGCCGATGCCGTTCAGCTTGACAGCCTTGGACAGAGCACCCGTGTTGATCACCTTGACGACCTTGGCGCGTTGGCCAACCAGACCGGCTTGCTTGAGCACTGCCAGATCCACATCCGCAGCGCCCAGCAGCTCGAGAGCGGCCAGGGAGACTTCGGCGTTGAACTTCAACGTGGTGGACTTGAAACCGCGCTTGGGCAGGCGACGCTGCAAAGGCATTTGACCGCCTTCGAAGCCTACCTTATGGTAGCCACCCGAACGCGACTTTTGACCCTTGTGACCACGGCCGGCGGTCTTACCCAGACCCGAACCGATACCGCGACCCACGCGACGCTTGGCGTGCTTGGCACCTGCTGCAGGCTTGATGCTATTGAGTTCCATCATCAATCCTTTCAGAGAACCTTCACCAGGTAGGCGATCTTGTTAATCATACCGCGCACTTCGGGGGTGTCCTTCAGTTCGCTGATGCTGTTCAGCTTGCGCAGACCCAGACCACGCACGGTGGCGCGGTGGTCTTCTTTGGTACCAATCGGGCTACGCACCAGTTGGACCTTCACAGTTTGTTGCGTTGTCATAGTGACTCCGATCAGACGAACAGGTCTTCAACCGACTTGCCACGCTTTGCAGCCACTTCCGCAGGGGTCGTGGAGTTGTTCAAAGCGTCGAAAGTGGCGCGAACCATGTTGTAGGGATTCGACGAACCATGGCTCTTGGCCACGATATCGGTGATACCCAGAACTTCGAAGACGGCGCGCATGGGGCCGCCGGCGATGATACCGGTACCCTTGGGGGCAGGAGCCAACATCACGTTGGCAGCGCCATGGTGACCCATCACTTTGTGATGCAGGGTGCCGTTCTTCAACGAAACCTTGATCATGTTGCGACGGGCTTCTTCCATAGCCTTCTGCACGGCAGCAGGCACTTCCTTGGACTTGCCCTTGCCCATGCCAACACGGCCGTCACCATCGCCAACCACGGTCAGTGCAGCGAAGCCGAGAATACGACCACCCTTCACAACCTTGGTGACGCGGTTGACCGCGATCATTTTTTCGCGCAAACCGTCGTCATTCGCCTGGTCTTGCACCTTGGGGGAAAATTTAGCCATTTCTATCCACTCCGCTTAGAACTGCAGGCCGGCTTCGCGGGCTGCATCAGCCAGAGCCTTGACGCGGCCGTGGTAGGCAAAACCTGCACGGTCGAATGCAACCTTCTCAACGCCAGCTGCCTTCGCCTTTTCAGCGATGCGCTTGCCGATGAGAGTAGCTGCGGCGGTGTTGCCACCCTTGCCAGCTGCGCCCAGGTTGCTGCGCACTTCGGCTTCTGCCGTAGATGCGGTTGCAATCACCTTGGTGCCGTCGCCGGAAATGATCGTGGCATAGATATGGAGGTTCGTACGGTTCACCGTCAAACGCGCAACGCCTTGGTTGGCAATGCGGATACGGGTTTGCAGGGAACGACGAAGACGCTGCTGTTTCTTGTTCAACATGATGCAGCTCCTTATTTCTTCTTAGTCTCTTTGATCGTGACCTTCTCATCCGCATAACGGATGCCCTTGCCCTTGTAAGGCTCGGGAGGACGAACGGCACGAATCTCGGCTGCCAGCTGACCCACGCGTTGGCGGTCAGCACCCTTGATCACCACTTCCGTAGGGGTAGGGGTGGCCACGGAGATGCCGGCAGGCATTTCAAAGTTGACTGGGTGGGAATAACCAACGCTCAGGTTCAGCTTGCTGCCAGAGGCAGCGGCCTTGTAACCCACGCCGACGAGAGACAGCTTCTTCTCGAAGCCCTTGCTCACACCAACCACCATGTTGTTCACCAGCTGACGCATGGTGCCGCTCATGGCATTGGCTTCACGGGAGTCATTCACCGGCTCGAAAGCCAGCTTACCGTCGTTGTTGGAAACCTTGACCAGGGCGTTGGGGGTCAGCAGCAGCGTGCCGCCTGCGCCCTTGACGCTGATTTGGTCTTCCTTGATGGAGACATCCACACCTTGGGGGATGCTCACAGGCATTTTTGCTACACGGGACATGTCAGTATTTCTCCTTCAATGCCGCGTTAAGCCACATAGCAAAGCACTTCACCGCCGACACCGGCAGCGCGCGCTTTACGATCGGTCATCACACCCTTAGGCGTGGTCACGATTGCAACACCCAGGCCGTTTTGGACTTGAGGAATTGCAGTGCAGCCCTTGTACACACGCAGGCCAGGACGGCTCACGCGCTCGATACGCTCGATCACTGGACGACCAGCGTAGTACTTCAAGGTAATTGCGAGTTCAGACTTGCCATCTTCGGTCTTCACTTCGAAGCCATCGATGTAACCCTCGTCCTTCAAAACCTGTGCGATGGCAACCTTCACTTTGGAGGAAGGAACCAGCACGGTGGCTTTGGACACCATTTGTGCGTTACGGATACGGGTCAGCAAGTCAGCGATTGGATCACTCATGCTCATGTTTAATCTCCTGACTGCTTACCAGCTGGCCTTGGTCACGCCTGGGATGGCGCCGACGAATGCCAGTTCACGAATCTTGGCGCGGCCCAGACCGAATTGACGGAAAGTGCCACGGGGACGACCCGTGATTTCGCAACGTGCACGTTGACGAGTGGGGTTTGCATTGCGAGGCAGCTTTTGCAGGCCCAGACGGGCTGCATCACGCTCTTCGTCGGAACGCTTGGCGTCGCCGGCGATGGCCTTCAGTTCTGCATACTTGGCTGCGTACTTGGCAGCCAGCTTTTCACGCTTCAGTTCGCGTTGGATCAGTGCTTGTTTAGCCATGCATCACCTCAGTTCTTGAACGGGAAGCGGAAAGCCTGCAACAGTGCCTTGCACTCGTCGTCATTCTTCGCAGTCGTCGTAATGCTGATATTGAGACCACGCAGTGCGTCGACTTTGTCGTACTCAATTTCAGGGAAGATGATTTGTTCTTTGACGCCGATGTTGTAGTTGCCACGGCCATCAAAGGCGCGGCCAGAAATACCACGGAAGTCACGCACGCGGGGCAGAGCCACGGTGACGAAACGGTCCAGGAATTCATACATCTGAACGCCACGCAGGGTCACCATGCAGCCGATAGCTTGGCCTTCGCGGATCTTGAAACCAGCGATAGCCTTCTTGGCCTTGGTCACCACAGGCTTTTGACCAGCAATCTTGGTCAGGTCAGCCACGGCGTTGTCCATCACCTTCTTGTCGGAGACGGCTTCGCTCACACCCATGTTCAGGGTGATCTTCGTCAGGCGAGGCACTTCCATCGAGGAGGTGTAGCCGAACTTCTTCATCAGTTCGGGAGCGATTTGCTCACGGAATTGTTTTTGCAGTCGTGCAACGTTTGCCATGTCTTACTCCTTAGGCTGCGATTTCAGCGCCATTGGACTTGAACACGCGAACACGTGCGCCGTCGGCGTTCACCTTGATGCCCACGCGATCAGCCTTGCCGGTTGCCGCATTGAAGATAGCCACGTTGGATTGGTGGATAGGCATAGCCTTTTCCACGATACCGCCGTTGGTGCCCTTCATGGGGTTTGGCTTGACGTGCTTCTTCACCATGTTGATGCCTTCGATCACCAGGTGGGAGTCGTCCGCACGCAGGGTCACGGTGCCACGCTTGCCCTTGTCACGGCCGGTCAGCACGATAACTTCGTCGCCCTTGCGAATCTTGTTCATAGTGCTATTCCTTTAGAGAACTTCGGGGGCCAGCGACACGATCTTCATGAACTTTTCGGTACGCAGTTCACGGGTCACGGGGCCAAAGATGCGGGTGCCGATAGGCTCCAGCTTGGCGTTGAGCAACACAGCAGCGTTGCCATCGAATTTGACGAGCGAACCGTCAGCACGGCGAATACCCTTTGCGGTACGCACCACCACAGCACTGTAAACCTCGCCTTTTTTGACGCGGCCACGTGGAGCAGCTTCTTTCACGCTCACCTTGATAATGTCACCAACGCTCGCATAGCGACGGTGCGAACCACCCAGCACTTTGATGCACTGGACAGACTTCGCGCCGGTATTGTCGGCAACCTCGAGTCGAGATTCTGTCTGGATCATTTCAATATTCCCAACTTGCACCAGCAGACCAGACAGCCCAATAAGAATTAATCCTCATGGACAGCCAAGCAGCCAGTCAGTCTTGGGCCCGTCGTCCACACCGCAACCATTTACGATGCTTCTCCTGGGCAGAAACCTCGCGCATTAAACGCGAAGCCCTCTATTGTGTCAGAGCTAGCACACCTCGTCAAGGGCGCGCACCCAAACCAGCGGTAAATTTGTATTTTTACGCCACTTTTTCGCCGGCGTACTGCTGCGCCAGCACCAGGAAAGCGGTCAGAGCCGTATCCGACCCCAATTCTTCCTGCAAGATCTCGGCCACGCGCGGGGCCAGCTTGGCGGCCAGGCGGGCATCCAAGAAGAGCAGGCGGCTGCGGCGGGCGAGCACGTCTTCGACAGTGCGCGCATATTCATAGCGCGCAGCAAAACGCACCATGGCTTCGCTCAGGCCATTGGCCAGCCAGACGTCGGCGCCTGGCAAGGTGGCCACAAACTCAGCCTCGCTGCCATAGGAGTGCATGCCTTGGGCCATGTGCATGCTGTGCTGGGCGCGGCCCGATGCGGGTGTCCCCACCAGCGGCAGCTTCACGGTCACGCCACCGGGCTTGCGCGGCAGGCGCTGGGCATCGAAGCAGGCATTGAGCACGTCCTCGGCCATCGCGCGGTAGGTGGTCCACTTTCCGCCGGTCACCGTCACCATGCCGGACTTGCTGGTCAGCACCGTGTGCTCACGGCTGATACCCTTGGTGTTTTCGCCATCGTCGTCTTGCGGCTTGACCAGCGGACGCAGCCCGGCCCACATGCTGCGCACATCGGCCATCGTGGGGGCGCGGCTGAGGTACTTGCCCGCCTCGCTCAGGATGAAGTTCAGCTCTTCCTCAAACGGACGGGGCTCGCGCGCCAGGTCATGGCGCGGGGTATCGGTCGTGCCCAGAATCACCTTGCCCAGCCATGGCACCGCAAACAGCACCCGGCCGTCGGCCGTCTTGGGCACGAGCAGGGCATGGTCCGAGGGCAGGAAATCGCGGTCCACCACCAGGTGCACGCCCTGGCTGGGCGCCACCATGGGCTTGACGGGCTTGCCCATCATCTCGGCATCCTGCTGGCGCAGGTGGTCCACCCAGGGGCCCGTGGCGTTGACCACGCAGCGCGCACGCACCGTGTAGCGCTGGCCAGACTCGGCATCCTTGCAGACCACGCCTGCGACCCGGCCCTCCTCCTGGATCAGCTCCGTCACCGGGCAGTAGTTGACCAGCAAGGCCCCCTTGGCAGCGGCCGTGCGGGCCAGCGCAATCGCCAGGCGGGCGTCGTCGAACTGGCCATCCCAGTATTTGACGCCGCCCTTCAAACCCTTGTCTTGCACCGTGGGCAGCAGCCGGCGCGTGGCGCCAGCCGAGAGAAACTGTGTCGAGCCCAGACCCGCCTTGCCCGCCAGCGCGTCGTACATCTTGAGGCCGATGCCATAGAACGGCGTGTCCAGCATCTTGTAGGACGGCATCACAAAGGCCAGCGGCTGGGCGATATGCGGCGCGTTGTTGAGCAAGGTGGTGCGCTCATGCAGAGCCTCGCGCACCAGCGAAATATTGCCCTGTGCCAGATAGCGCACGCCGCCATGCACCAGCTTGGTGGCGCGCGACGAGGTGCCCTTGGCAAAGTCCATCGCTTCGAGCAGCGCCACCTTGAAGCCGCGCGCGGCCGCATCGAGCGCCACGCCCAGGCCCGTGGCCCCGCCCCCGACCACCACCAGATCAAATACCGGCGTGGCGCCCAGGCGGGCCAGCAAATCAGTACGGTGAACAGACAGCGGTGCAGCAGCAGTGGACATGCGAAGTAGAAAGAAAGGTCTGAGGGTTGCGGCGCGCCGGCCTAGCCAGGATCGCCGCAAAGTGCCAAAGCCTGGAAGCGAGATTCGCTTTTGCGCTTTTGTCTCTGAATTTTATTCGTTTTTGATCTTTTTTGTTCGTTATTGGCAAATTTGCCGTTGGCGAAGCCCAAGATCTCAGCGGCGCAGCATGCCAGCCTGGCATGCCAATCTGATGACAAAACCACCCGCCAGCCATGGCTGATGCGGGGACCGCCCGGTGCGGCACGCCACCTCCTGCCTGCTGCACTGTTGCGTTTTGCACTATATTGGCGGGAGTTTTCGTTTTCATTCGTTTCAGATCCACGCCATGACGGAGCTCTACAACAGCAACCCTCGCCAACTGCTGCTCTTGCAAGAGGTGCAGCGCCGCAGCTCGGCCACCGTCGAGGAGCTGGCCGCCTTCCTGGGTGTGACGCTGCAGACCGTGCGCCGCGATGTGCAGCGGCTGTCCGAAGCCGGGGTGCTCACGCGCTTTCATGGCGGCGTGCGCGTGCCCAACTCCACCACAGAAAATCTCGCCCACCAGCAGCGCGAAGCGCTCAATGCCGACGGCAAGACCCGCATTGCCCAGGCCGTGGCCGCCCAGGTGCCACACAACTGCTCGCTGATCCTGAACATCGGCACCACGACCGAGGCGATTGCCCGCGCGCTGATGCAGCACCGGGGGCTGCGCATCATCACCAACAACCTCAATGTGGCCGCCACCTTGAGCAGCAATGCGGATTGCGAAGTGATCGTCGCCGGCGGCGTGGTGCGCGGCCGCGACCGGGGCATCATCGGCGAGGCTGCGGTGGACTTCATCCGCCAGTTCCGCGTCGATATTGCGCTCATCGGTATTTCCGGCATTGAATCGGACGGCAGCCTGCGCGACTATGACTTCCGCGAAGTGAAAGTGGCCCAGACCATCATGGACCAGGCACGCGAGGTCTGGATGGCGGCCGACCACAGCAAGTTTGGCCGCCCGGCGATGGTCGAGGTGGGCCCGCTCTCGCGCATTGACCGGCTGTTTACCGATGCCCCGCCGCCCGACCCCTTCCCCCGGCTGCTGCAGGAAGCCCATGTGCACTGCACCGTCGCTTGACAGCCGGGTACAGCCCGCCTGCCCTTTGTTGATTTGATTGAAATACCGGCTCAGACCGGCCTTGAGACATGACCTATCTGCTCGCTCTGGACCAGGGCACCTCCAGCTCCCGCACCATTGTGTTTGACCGCCAGGGCGCCATCGTGGCCCAGGCGCAGCGCGAGCTGCCGCAAATCTATCCCCGCCCCGGCCATGTGGAACACGACCCAATGCAGATCTGGGGCACGCAGTTGGCTACGGCGCAGGAGGCTTTGACTACCGCCGGCATCAGCGCCAGCCAGGTCACCAGCCTGGGCATCACCAACCAGCGCGAGACCACCATCGTCTGGAACCGCAAGACCGGCCAACCCATCCACAACGCGCTGGTCTGGCAGGACCGCCGCGCCGAGCCCGTCTGCGCCCAGTTGCGCGCCGACGGCCATGCCGCGCTGATCCAGGAAAAAACAGGCCTGCTGGTCGATGCCTATTTCTCGGGCACCAAGCTGCAGTGGCTGCTCGACCATGTGCCGGGCGCACGCGCCGCTGCCGAGCGCGGTGAACTGGCCTTTGGCACGGTCGATACCTGGCTGGTCTGGCAGCTGACCCAGGGCCAGCGCCATGTCACCGATGTGAGCAACGCCAGCCGCACCATGCTGTTCAACGTACACAGCAATACCTGGGACCAGGAGCTGCTGGACCTGCTGAACATCCCGCGCTCGCTGATGCCCGAGGTGCAGCCCTCGGCCAGCCATTTTGGCGATACCGCCGCGCAGGTGCTGGGCGCTGCCATCCACATCGGCGGCATGGCCGGCGACCAGCAAAGCGCGCTGTTTGGCCAGGCCTGCTTTGCGCCGGGCATGGCCAAGAACACCTACGGCACCGGCTGCTTCATGCTGATGCACACCGGAGCGCAGTTCCACCCCTCACGCAATGGCCTGCTGACCACCAGCGCCGCGCAGACCGACACCACCCCGCAGTATGCGCTCGAAGGCAGCGTCTTTGTCGGCGGCGCCGTCGTGCAGTGGCTGCGCGATGGCCTGCGCGCCATTGAACACAGCGGCCAGGTGCAGCAGTTGGCCGAGAGCGTGCCCGACAGCGGCGGCGTGATGATGGTGCCCGCCTTCACCGGCCTGGGCGCGCCCTACTGGGATGCCGATGCCCGGGGCACCATCACCGGCCTGACGCGGGGCACCACGGTGGCCCATATTGCGCGGGCTGCGCTGGAATCCATTGCCTACCAAAGCGCCGCGCTGCTGCAGGCCATGAGCCTCGATGCCGTCGCCAACGGTGGCCAGCCGGTGACGGAATTGCGCGTGGATGGCGGCGCCAGTGTCAACAACCTGCTGATGCAGTTCCAGGCCGATTTGCTGGGCATTCCGGTGGTGCGCCCGGCCTGCGTGGAGACCACCGCCTTGGGTGCTGCCTACCTGGCAGGCCTGACCACGGGCATCTACCACAGCAGCGAAGAGCTGTCGGCGCTGTGGAAGGCCGAGCGCCGCTTTACACCCACACAGGACAAGGCGCGTGCTGATGCGCTGATGGCGCGCTGGGAGCAGGCGGTGCGCCAGACGATGGCGCGCTAAGCGACTTTTCCCAAACGAGAACAGGGGCCGCAGCCCCTGTTGTTGTCTATGCCTTCAATGGGATCCGCTTATTCCTCGTCGCCACGCAGCAAGGCGCGGTGGATCAGCGCACCGATCACGGCACCCACAATCGGCGCCAGCCAGAACAGCCACAGCTGCTCCAACGCAATGGCGGGGCCAAACAGCGCAGGACCGGTGCTGCGTGCAGGATTCACCGAGGTATTGGTCACGGGGATCGAGATCAGGTGGATCAAGGTCAGGCACAGGCCAATGCTCATGCCGGCAAAGCCCACGGCCGCCTTCTTCGTGGTCGAGCCCAGGATCACCAGCAGGAAGACCGCGGTCAGCACCACCTCGGTCAGCAGCGCCGCCAGCATCGAGAACTTGCCTGGCGAATGCTCACCAAAGCCATTGGTGGCCAGGTCCGTGACCTGCGCGCCTGCCTTGCCGCTGGCAATCAGGTACAGCAGGCCGGCCGCCACGATCGCGCCCAGCACCTGGGCAATGATGTAGCCCGGCAGGTCCGAGGCCTTGAAGCGCCCGGCCACCGTCAAGCCGACCGAGACGGCCGGGTTGAAATGGCCGCCCGAGATCGGGCCAAAGGCATAGGCGCCGGTCAGCACCGTCAGGCCAAAGGCCAGGGACACACCCAGGAGGCCAATCCCCACTTCCGGGAAGGCCGCAGCCAGCACCGCGCTGCCACAGCCGCCAAACGTCAGCCAGAACGTACCCAGGCATTCCGCCGACCATTTTTGCAGGTTGGATGTCATCTCTCTTACCCCTTCATCAGTCAGACCCGCGGCATGCAACGCACACACAGGCGAGCCCTAGTAGCCGAGATGATAAGGAGCGAGCGGCGTTTGAAAATGTCAACAATTGCCGGTGCAACAAGCGCGCTACACTTGCCGAAAATGCTATGAAAATCAATATTCAAATACATTATTCGTTTGGCCTACTCAACGCGCTGTCGCTCTCCGTTGCGCTGCTTTTGGCGGGCTGCAAGACCTCTCCGGAGCCTGCACAAGAACCGGCTTCACTGCCTACTACTAAGCCTGCCGCCACCCTCGCCTGCCATGCCGCCGGCAGCCCGGCCTTGCAACTGCTCGGCGAGCAGCGTTGGCCGCTCGATACCAGCTGGGCCGGCACGCCCATCGGCGGGCTCTCGTCCATCGATTACAACCCTGCCGATGACAGCTATTACCTGGTGAGTGACGACCGCTCGGCCAAGGACAGCGCCCGCTGGTACCAGGCCCGTATCCGCTACAACGCCAGCGGCCTGCAGCAGGTCAGCATCACCGGCCAGCAGTACCTGCAGACACCGTCAGGCACGCCCTACCCCAGCAGCCGCACGGCGGCAGCGGACACGGCCGTGCCCGACCCCGAAGCGCTGCGGCTGCTGCCCGGCGGGCGCAGCGTGGTCTGGAGCAGCGAAGGCGACTTTGCACGCGGCTTTGGCCCCGCGTTGCAGCAAGCCGGGCTCGATGGCAGTTGGCAAAAAACCTGGCCCCTGCCCGCGCTGCTGCAAGGCCCGCTGCAGCCCGCAACCGGCCGGGGCCCGCGCAACAATATGACCTTGGAGGGCATCGCGATCAGCGACGACCAGCGCAGCCTGTGGTTGGCCATGGAAGGCGCCTTGCGCCAGGACGGCCCGCTGCCGCGCCGGGGCCAGATTGGCGGGCCGCTGCGCATCACCCAGTATGACCTGGCCAGCCAGCAGCCTGTGCGCCAGATCGCCTACATCCCCGACGCGCTACCCAAGGACAACCTGCTGCTGCCGCTCATTGCCATCAACGGCGTCAGCGAGATCCTGGCCGATGGACCCGACCACCTGCTGGTGCTCGAGCGCGCCTATGTGCTGGGCGCAGGCTTTTCTGCACGCCTCTACCGCATCAACACCCAGGAGGCCAGCGACACCTTGGCCATCGATGCGCTGCAGGACGCGGCATACACCCCCGCCCACAAGGAGTTGCTGCTGGATTTTGCGCAACTGGGCCTGCGCACCGTGGACAACCTCGAAGGCATGACCTGGGGCCCGCGCCTGGCCAGCGGCGAGCGCGTGCTGCTGCTGGTCAGCGACAACAACTTCAACCCGGCCCAGGTCACGCAGTTTTTGGCGCTGGTCGAGACACCGGCCTGCGCCAGCGCATCGGGCAATACATCCGGCCACGCCGGCCAATCGCATCGCAATTGAAATTGATAGCAAAACCTGTGCGCCCCGCATGGCTTGCCGCGCCAGCGGTTTGAGCTTTGCGCAGGCCGCCGCTATAGTGGCAGCCACAGCAGCACGCGCTGGTTTTGCCCCCTTTTCTCTTTGTTTGCACCTGCCGCCATGTCCACTACCGATCTGTCCCAATTTCCCGCCATCGCCTTTATCGGCGGCGGCAACATGGCCAGCGCCATCATCGGCGGCCTGATCCGCCAGGGCCTGCCCCAAGACCGCATCCAGGTGGTCGAGCCCTACGAGCCCCAGCGCCAAGTGCTGCAGCAGCAATTTGGCATCAACGCGCTGCCCACCGCTGACAGCAGCCTGGCGCAGGCCCAGGTCGTTGTCTGGGCCGTCAAGCCGCAAACCTTTGCCCAGGCCGCTGCCGCGGTCGCCGACCACAGCCGCCATGCGCTGCACCTGAGCGTGGCCGCCGGCATCCGCAGCGACAGCATTGCCCAGTGGCTGGGCAATGACCAGATCGTGCGCGCCATGCCCAATACGCCGGCCCTCGTCGGCCAGGGCATGACGGGGCTGTTTGCGCGCCCGCAGGTGAGTGCTGCCCAGCAGCAGCTGGCCGAGCAGATCATCACCACCACCGGTCAGCTGGTCTGGGTGCAGCAGGAGTCGCAGCTCGACGCGGTCACCGCCCTGTCGGGATCGGGCCCTGCGTATGTGTTCTATTTTCTCGAAGCCATGCAGCAAGCCGGTGTGGAGATGGGTCTGCCCGCCGAGCAGGCGCTGCAGCTGGCCATTGGCACCTTCAGCGGCGCATCGGCCCTGGCTGCGCAGTCGGGCGAAGCCCCCTCGGTGCTGCGTGAGCGCGTCACCAGCAAGGGCGGCACCACCTTTGCTGCGCTGGAGCACATGCGGGCTGCCGATATCGCGGCCCACTTCATCGGCGCCATGCATGCCGCCGAGCGCCGCGCCAAGGCCCTGGGCGATGAGTTCGGCGGCTAAGAGCCAGCGCCTTTGCGGCCGCCCGGGCAGGGGCGGTCTGCGTTGTTGCAGCGCTTGCCAATAGCTGGCTATTGGCTGCGCACTGCGCCTAGCATCCCATCCCGCAAAGACACTGTCGCGGTCCGAGGAGAACAGACTCTCAAACTCCTGCAGCGGCAGTCTCCAGCCAAATACCGGTGCGCCCCACCGCGCCAGCAACTTTGCAGAAATGCAGCAACGCATTGCGTATATTTCACACAGAAGTCAAACGCAAAGCGTATAATCCGGCCGCATTCACACCTTTGCACGGAGCCAGGTCATGGACAGCCAACAGGATTTTCTTCGCGACGCAATGCGCCGTTTGAACTTGACGCGCGACGCTTTTGCCGAGCGCCTGGGCGTGCGCCGCCGCACCTTGGACACCTGGCTGTTGCCCGAGGCCTCGGGCGAAGCCCGCGCCATGCCAGATATGGCGCAGAAGTTTGTCTCCGAGATCCTGTTTCGCGAAGCCGAGGGACACGACGCCCAGAAGCACCACCGCCCGCTGGCCGAGCGCATGTCGGCCGATGGCCGGCCACAGCTGCTGTCGGTGGCCCAGCTCGAGCGCGAAAGCCTGGAAGAATTGTTCCGCATCGCCGATGTGATGCAGCCCATTGCGCGCCGCCACAAGGTCTGCCGCGTGCTCGAAGGCGCCGTCATGGGCAGCCTGTTCTTTGAAGCCAGCACCCGCACCCGCGTGAGCTTTGGCGCCGCCTTCAGCCGCCTGGGCGGCTCGGTCTGCGACACCACCGGCTTTACCTTCTCGTCGATGGCCAAGGGCGAATCCATCTATGACACCAGCCGCGTGATGGCCGGCTATGTCGATGCGCTCGTCATCCGCCACCCCGAGCAAGGCTCGGTGGCCGAGTTCGCACGCGCGACGAACATCCCTGTGATCAATGCCGGCGACGGCCCCGGCGAGCACCCCAGCCAGGCGATCTTGGACATGTACACCATCCAGCGTGAGTTCTCGCGCCTGGGCAAGCTGATGGATGGCGCCCATATCGCGATGGTGGGCGATCTGAAGTACGGCCGCACCGTGCATTCGCTGATCCGCCTGCTGTCGCTGTACAAGGGCATGAAGTTCACGCTGATCTCGCCCAGCTCGCTGGAGATGCCCGCCTACCTGATCGAGCTGGCCTCGACCAATGGCCATGTGGTGGAGGTCTCGACCTCGCTGCAAGACCTCAAGGGCGCCGATGTGGTCTACGCCACGCGCATCCAGAAAGAGCGCTTTGCCGGTGAGAACATCGAGGGCTATACGCCCGAGTTCCAGGTGCAGAAATCGCTGGTCGATGCGGTCTGCAAGCCCGACACCATCATCATGCACCCGCTGCCGCGCGATGCCCGCGCCGGCGCCAACGATCTGTCCACCGATCTGAACCTGGACCCGCGCCTGGCCATCTTCCGCCAGACCGACAATGGCATCCCTGTGCGCATGGCTTTGTTTGCCGTTTTGATGGGTGTCGAGAGCCAGATTGCCCGCAATTTGCGCGATGTCACCTGGCGTTCTCCGGCTTTTGTAGGCCCGGATGATGCAGTGTTTGATACTTTGGATTAAACTCTGCCTTACACAACACCATGATTTGAGACATTTTTTCGAAGCGCCCACTACTTGCTTCGAAAGAATTAACGTTTTTTTCCTGCGACTCCAGTGTTAGCGGCCATCTATCGATGGCCGCTTTTTTGTCTGCGTGTAGTGCATTTTTCGTCTCTCCACTACGCTCAGCCCGGCATGAAAAAAGGACTTGCAAGCAAGTCCTGGACAGAAGTGTCAGGCCCCTGCGGCCCTGAGCCGCAAGGGCTGGTTGCGCTTAGCGGCCCAGACCGAGGCGGCGCCGGCCCGCAGCGAGCAGACCCAGCAAGCCGCTCAGGCTCAGCAGGCTCCACAGACCCAAGGCCGGCACCGGCACAGCGCTGCCTGCGCCAGGCGTGCCCGGGTCGACGGGAGTGCCTGGGTCAACCGGCACATCGGCCAGCCAGCCAGCACCACCGGGATCGGCGATCTGGCCGTTGGCGACCATGTCGTCATCCCCATCACCACCATCGACGATCTGCACGGTCAGCGTATTGCCGTTCACGGCCGATGGCAGGTTGTACCAATGCGGCGTGGTGTTGGCCTTGGTGGGACCGAACTTCCAGTACTTGGCGTTGGCGGGCAGGGCTGCGGGGTAGCTGATGCTCATCGTGCCATTGCCGCCCATCGCGCAGCCCGTGGCCGTCCACTGCAGGGCGCCGTAGGGAACGCTCAGGCCTTGGGGCAAGGCGCCCAGCGAGGCAGCCGAAACAGCGACCGGCGCTTGCGCCAGGCGGCAGGCGTCCGCGCTGGTCCACTGCACCGCAGCGCTGCCGCCACCGCCAGCAGCGGGCAGCTCGACCTCAAAGTTCTGCTCCGGATCGGGGTCGACGGGCGTGCCTTCCAGGTTCAGGCCCAGCACGATCGGGTTGTGGTCGCTGGAGCGGTAGGCATCGGCCGCGTAGAACGAGGTGACTTGCGCGGCGCTCTTGAAGTTGGTGTTGTAGTCGATGACCGGCGGCTCTTCCGCATTGATCTGCCACTTGACCACATTTCCCACCTGGCTGGAGAGCGCCGAGCTGACCAGCACATGGTCGAGCGAGCCCCACAGCGTCTGGAAGCTGTACGAGTACTGCCCCGCGCCCAGCTTCTGGTAGCCATGGCCTTCCAGGAAGGAGATCGGGTCTTCCTTGGCATAGGCGTTGAAGTCACCCATCAGCACATTCTTGCCATTGCCCGCTTGCGTCGGGTTGCCTTGCAGCCAGGCTTGCAGCTGCTCGACGGCACGCTTGCGCGACTGGTTGTTGGCGCCCTGGCCGTCGCCGATGTCGGGATCGTTGACACTTCCCTTGGACTTCAAGTGGTTGACCACCACGGTGAACTGGTCCTTGCCGCCGCCAGCGAGCGTCTTCTCGAAGGTCTGGGCCAGGGGCACGCGGTTGCCATAGGTGGCGTTGAAGGCATCGTACTGCGCCTCATCGGGCACGGCCGGCACACCCACGGGGGTCACACGGTCCTTGCGGTAGATGACCGCGACAGTGATCGCATCATGGCCTGCAGCGACTGCCGTTTTGCCGCCACCGGCATGGAAGGGCCCCTTCACGTAGTCATAGACATCGCTGCCATGCTGGGCGTTGAGGGCCCGGGTCAGCGCCGCCAAGGCGCTGGTGGTCTCAAAGCCGTTGTTCTGGATTTCCATCAGGCCGTAGACGTCGGCATCCAGCCCCAGCAGATTGCTGACGATCTTGTCGGTCTGGCGCGTCAGTTCCTCGGCATTGTCCGCACCCCGGCCTTCGAGCGAATCGCCGTAGGGGTTGGTAAATTTAGCTGTGCCCAGGGTGCTGAAGAAATTCAGCACGTTGGCCGAAGCGATCTTGACCGTCGGGCTGCCCACCGCTTGCTGCAGGTCGGCCACCGTGGGGCGCGCGGCACCGCTGAAGACCGGCTTTTGCAGCGGCTGCACCCGGTAGCTGGTCTGGTGCTCGCCCGCAGCCGTATCGATGAAGTGGTCCAGAATGCCTTCAATCGCTGGCGTGCTGTCTCCCGCACGCAAGCTGTTGCTGGCGCTCAGGTCCTGGCCATTGCGGCCCAGCACGGTGGCCGGGTTTTGCTTGCTGCTGCCATCGTCCAGAATGATCTGGCTGCGCTTGACCGTCTCCAGATAGGCCTTGTTGCCATTGATGTCGGGCGCATTCAGCTCGGTGTACTGCACCAGCTTTTCCTTGTCACTCAGCGTGACCATGCCATAGCGGCCCAGGTAGTAGTTGTCCGTCACGACCAGTGGGCCGGTGCTGCCGGTGATGCGCACGCGCATGCCTTCGTAGCGCTCCCAGTTGGCATAGGCGGGCATGGGCAGGCTCAGCTCCACCAGCGCAGGCAGCGCCTGCTTGGCGCCGCCATTGAGCACGCTGAAGTTCAGGATGCTGCCGCCCAGCTGGGTCAGGCCCTTGTACTCGCTGACCGTGGCGGTCAGTTGCACGGCCTGGCCCACGCTGTCGGCGCCCAGACCGGCAATTGGCGTGCTGCCGTAGTAGACAAACACCGCCTCGGAGGTGGCGACATTGTTGTCGTCGTCTTCGGGCAGCGACTGGATATAGAAGCCACTGAGGTCAGGCAGGTACGCGGTCACAATGCCGCGCACCGTCACGCTCTGGCCCACCAGGGGCGAGGCATCACCTGCGCCCTGCACCGCAGAGATCGGGGTGGTGGCCACCGGTGCCAGGTTCTGCGCCAAACCGGGCGAGCCGATATTGGCAGGCGTCGAGGGCTGGGCAAAGCCGTCGAGCACGCCGACCGCAGCAGCGGTATAGCGCGGCTCGGACGTGGACTTGCCATCCCATACCGCCGACACACCATTGCCGACCGTGGTGCCCGCATTGCGCACCGCCGCACCGGCGTGGTCGCTGGTGGAAACGGCTGTGCCGCTGGGGTTCTTCGCAGGAGCCACGGTCGAGCCATCGGTCGCCGTCAGCGCCTTGCTGCCGTAGTTCATGGCGGCCGCCACGTAGCCATTGGCGTCGTACACCAAGACGGCATCGCCCTTGCCCAGGCCTTGTCCGGCGACCAGGATGACGGGTGTGCTGGCCTGCAAGCCCCAGGCGGTACGGAAGGCATCGGGTGTGGTCTCATTGAGCACCACCAGACGTGCGCCCGCTGCCAAGCTGGTGCCGGCGGGGAAGGCGCTGGGCACCGCGCCGCTGCTGTCAGTCCAGCCCCAGCCGCTCAGATCCACGGGGCTGGTGCCGTAGTTGAACAGCTCAAAGAAATCGCCGCCGTCGGCATTGGAGTTGACCTCGGAGATCAGCACCTTGGCCGTGGCTGCCACCGCGCTGCTGACGGTAAAGCTCAGCGTCTGCTCCGCGGCCAAGGCGTTGCCGGCCATGTCCTGCACCGCCCCGGCGGGCAGCACCAGGCTGTAGCGCTTGCCCGGCTGGTAGCCGCCGCTGCGCGTAAAGCTCAGCGCGCTGCCATTGATGGCCACTTGCGCATCGGTCATCGGCACGGTAGCGATCACGGCACCGTCTTCCAGCAGCGAGAGGCTGCCGCTGCCGCGCTGCACCGTTTCGCTGAACTGCAAGCGCACCACGGCCGTCTTGCCCACTTCCACGGCGTTTTGCAGGGGGCTGGTGCTTTGCAGCACGGGGGCGGTGGTGTCGGCAGCGACGGGGCCGCCGAGCTTGACGGTATTGCCCTGGAACTGCTGGTCTGCAAAAGGCAGGTCCTTGGAGACTGAGCCCTTGCCCGGCCAGATGGTGTCGCCATTGTCCTGCAGCAGCTGCACGGTGGTGCCTTGTGCGGTGCTGGTGGGGCTGACCAGGGTCTCAAAGCTGCCACCGGTGGTGCGCAGCAGGTTGTCCAGTACGTTGTCCAGTTGCTGCACGTCGCTGGTGCCCGGGCCATTCCAGACAAAGAATGCAAAGTTGGTGTTGACAGCCGGATCGGCCTTGCCCGGAGGGCCGGCCAGGATCAGGAACTTGCCGTCATCGGTACGCTGCATGTCGCGAATGCCGCGCCCGCACAGGTTCAGCTCGATGGGCGCGCCCAGCACAGGCGCAGTGCCCGCCACCATGGCTGCCGGGTTGGTGACCGGGATGATCAACGCGCGGTTGCGCAGCTGGGCGCTGGCCAGCGGCGCGCGGAAGCCCAGCAGCAGCTGGCCGTCAGCGGTGGCCGCCATGCCTTCGATCGAGAAACCTGCAGCCGACTCGGGTGGCACCTTGTCAGCCGACGAGGCCACAAAGCCGTAGTAGTTGGCGCCCTTGCCATGGGCATTGGTGCGGTCCCAGGTGGTCAGCTGCGTCTCCAGACCACCGTACGAGCCCTTGAAGGTAAATTCCGTGTTGGCGCCGGTGCCCGACACATCCGCCGCAAACAGGTGCTCGCGGTTATCCGCCTCGCTGCCATCAGACTTGTTGCTGTGCGAGCCGGTGAAATACAGCGTGTTGCCGATGCGCGTGCCGGCCTCCAGGTCCAACTCCTTGGTCAGCCCCAGCAGGCTGCCAAATTCCCATTCCTTGATCGCCACACCGCCACCACGGGGGTAGACGCGCAGCACATTGCCTTCGTCGTCACCCACCACCATGTAGCTGGCGTCGAGTGCAATGCCGGCGGAGGCGTCCGAGCTGCCGGCCGTGGTCGTGGGCAGCGGGGTGAAGGTCGCGGTCTCGCCGGCATCCGGATCCACCACGGTCATCGCCGTGGGCGCCGTGCCGTTGCCCGTCCAGTTGGCAGCGGTGCTGATGGCCGACAGCAGCTCTGCGGCCGTGCCTTCGGTGACGCCCTTGGCGCCGTCATACGCAAAATTGTTTTGCTTGACCAGCGCAATGGCCGTGCCGCCATTGACCAAGCCAGGTGGCAAGGCCGAGGTATTGGAGTTGCTGGCGTTGCTGTCCCAGGTGCCAGCGGTCACATTGTTGAGCGCATACAGGAACCGTGGGGTGGCCTCAGAGCCCTGGTAGACCAGCACGCTGTCACCACCAGCGGCCAAGTTGAAGCTGCCCGTGGCGGTAACGCTACCGTAGTTGGCCGTGGGGGTCTTGGTATCTGCGGCGCCGATCTTGACGATGGTGCCCGCAGGCAGGTCCTCCGTCGCTTGCCACACCAGCACACCCTCGCCGCTGCGAAACGCGCCGGCATTGGTCCAGCCGTTGTCGGTCACACGGATCTCGGTGCCCGCTTCGATGTTGCGCAGCAGCACCAGGCTGACGGCATCGGGCGTATCCGACGCAAAACCGACCACCGCCACTTCGCCAGCGGCAAGCGTGGTCTGGGCAGAAGCGGGCAGCACGCTGGCAGCCAGCAGCAAGGCAGCGGCCAGCGACAGGCCTTGGGATGCACGCACGCTGGCGCGGCATGCAGAGGAAATGGAGCGAAGAGCAAACATGGCAGCTAAGGAGGAAGTGGCAAACAACCTCTCTTTGTCGCCGCTGGCGATGAAAGCTCCGTGTCAGAAACTGTAAGCGTTCCCAAAAACCGACATCGCCGCCCTTGTCACCACCCGGTCACAACCAGGTCACAGTGCAAAGGCAAGCGCCACGCCAGCAAACAGGCTCACACCGATCCAGTGGCTTTTGCTGAAGGCGGTAAAACAGCCTTCGCGCGTGCGCTGGCGGATCAGGCTGTAGTGCCACAGCATCTGCGCGGCGGCTACAGCCACGCCCAGCCACCAGGGCCAGGCCAGCTGCAAGGGTGCCAGCGCCAGCACCGTCAGGCCCAGGCAGACCACAAAGAAAGCCATGATGGCGGCGACATCAAAACGGCCCAAGGTGATGGCCGAGGTCTTCATGCCAATTTTCAGATCGTCGTCGCGGTCGACCATCGCGTACTCGGTGTCATAGGCCAGCACCATGCACATATTGGCCAGCCACAAGAGCCAGGCCATCAACGGCACCTGGCCTTGCACGGCGGCAAACGCAATCAGCACGCCAAAGTTGAAGGCAATGCCCAAGAAAGCCTGGGGCATGGCAAAAAAACGCTTGGTAAAGGGGTAGAGGATGGTGAACAGCACGGCAGGCACCGACCAGGCCACCGCTTCCCAGCGCGTGGTCAACACCAGCGCCAGCGACAGCAGGGTCAGCACCACGCCGACCATCGCCGCCTCGAACACCGAAATCTTGCCGGTGGTGATGGGGCGCTGCGCCGTGCGTTTGACATGGCGGTCGAACTTGCGGTCGGCAATGTCATTGATGCAGCAGCCTGCGCTGCGCATCAGAAAAGTGCCCAGCACAAACACCAGCACCAGGTGCCAGCCCGGAAAGCCCCCCGACGCGGCCCACAGCGCCACCAAGGTGGGCCAGACCAGCACCAGCCAGCCGGCAGGGCGGTTGAAGCGGATCAGATCCAGGTACAGCGCAAAGCGCTCAGACAGCGAGATGGAGGGATGGGCAGCAGCAGACATAGGGGGCAAGCATAGCGTCACAGGTCTACCCTGTGCCCTGTCTTTGTCAATTTTGGCGCCCGCCCCACCCCAGCACCAGGGCCGCCAGCGCGCACCAGGCCAGGCCCAGCAGCGCGCCAGCGAGCACATCGCTGGCAAAGTGCGCCTGCAGCAGGATGCGGCTGAGCGCAATGGTGGCGACCAACAGAGCGCAGAACCAGGCCAAGGCCCGGCTCGCCGTCGGCGAGAGGCGGCCGCGCAGCGCCAGCCACAGCAGGCCATAGACCACCACAGCGCCCGAGGTGTGGCCACTGGGGAAACTGGCGCCCGATGTCAGCATCTCATGGAGCACCTCGGGGCGGGCGCGGTCCAGCAGGTTTTTCAAAAGGCGCACCGCCAGGCCATTGAGGCCGATGAAAAACACCCAGGCCCACAAGGCCTGCCACTGCGCGCCCAGCGCCAACCAGCCCGCCACCAGCAGCACCATGACCGCCAGCCAGCGCACATCGCCCGCAGCGGTCAGCACATGCAAAACCTCACGCACCGGCGCCGAGACATGGTCTTGCGCCCATTGCTGGGCCCCCGCATCGGCCGCCATCAAGCGGGCATGGCCGGCATGCTCCGGGTAGACCACCACCCAGGCGAGCATCGCAAACACCAGCAAGCAGCCCGCTGCCACGCCCAGCGGCATCGCCACAGGCCGCTTGGCGGCATACAGCACGGCGGCCTGCCTGCGCGGCAGCCAGCGCCGAACCAGCGCCCCTGCAAGCAACCAGGTGACGAGCAGCGCCGGCATCCAGGCATCCAACATCGCCAAGCCTTGAAAGACGATGCCCGATCCCCCAGGCAGCTGACTGCTCTGGGCCATTGTTTGCTCGGCACCGAAAAGCATCAGAGCAGCCAAGCACAGACCCTGGCGGCACAGGCCCCGGCCAGCGGCCAACGACAACAGCCACCGAAGCGGCAACAACACAGACAACACGTTCACAACACCCCAGAAAATACAAAACCCCATGCAGGCATGCCATGCATGGGGTCCAAAAGAAACCGTGCAGCGCGGTTTAGGCTTGCAGCATGGTCACGCCTGGCAGGTTGCAGGCAAAGATGGCATTGCGCAGCGCGGCAATGGCTTCGTAGCGGGTGAAGCTGCGGCGCCACACCAGCACCACGCGGCGCTTGGGTGCTTCGTCGTTGATCTCGTCGGTCAGCGGAATGTAGCGGATATGGGTCTCGTCCGACTTGCGGCGGCGCACACCCTTTTCCAGCGCATCCTTGGGCACCGACAGACGCGGCACCAAGGTCACACCCATGCCGGCAGCCACCATGTGCTTGATGGTCTCGAGCGACGAGCCTTCAAAGGTGCGGCGGATGCCTTCGGTGTTGCTGGAGTAGCGCGCGAACTCGGGACAGACTTCGAGCACATGGTCACGGAAGCAGTGACCAGCGCCCAACAGCAGCATGGTTTCGTTCTTCAGCTCGCTGGCCGAGATGCTGTCACGCGTAGCCAGCGGGTGCACGCTGGGCACGGCCGCAAAGAAGGGCTCGTCATACAGCGGTGCCATGGCCAGACCGGTATCGGGGAAGGGCTCGGCCACGATGGCGCAGTCGATCTCACCGGTACGCAGCATTTCCAGCAGCTTGGCGGTCATGTTCTCGTTGATCATCAACGGCATCTGCGGCGTGCGCTCGATCGACTGGCGCACCAGCTCGGGCAGCAGATAGGGGCCGATGGTATAGATCACACCCAGGGTCAGCACACCGGCGAGCGGGTCCTTGCCGCGCTTGGCAATTTCCTTGATCGCGGCAGCCTGGTCCAGCACGATTTGCGCCTGGCGCACGATCTGGTCACCCAGACTGGTGACCGACACTTCCGAGGCACTGCGTTCAAACAGCTTGACCTCGAGTTCTTCCTCCAGCTTTTTGATGGCGACAGACAAGGTAGGTTGCGACACGTAGCAGGCATCAGCGGCGCGGCCGAAATGCCTTTCACGGGCGACAGCAACAATATATTTGAGCTCTGTAAGTGTCATGTCAGTTTTTAGTGCGAATCGCGTATTGTGCATGGCCTGTGCACCGCCTGGCTAGAGCGCCAAGAGGACAAAGTGCCACACTGTGTTTCATCAGAACCGCAAGCTATGAGTTGTACTCTATTCCAGAGCACCATGGGTACCAATGAGCGACAACAAAAATAGCATTAATCTATTATGCGTCAAATGCAAGCGCTTGCTCACTGCTCACGTAGGTAAATATGGATGCCGGCATTTACATAATGCTACATAGTCATGCACCTACTTGCTTCGCTACCTCCCTGTTTCATAAGACATATTTGCGGTTTTTGACGCCGAGATACGCCATAAATCCAGTTACAGGATACGTTTAACATCCTCTATTCACGCAACACCATCATCATTTTGCGCAGCACTCATAGCACGAATCAATCAATATTTACCTAAATTTCGTCGTGTTTTCGCAACTTTTGAATCTTGTTTGCAATGCTGCCATGCAGCGTAACTGGTAGCTATGTACCCGTTTTCAAGCTTTGAGGTACTCGGCCTTGCCGCCTAACCAGCGCAGCACATGGCTGGCCGCCAGATCCGGCCAGCGGTCCAGCATATGCGGCGCCAGCTCCCGCGCCCATTCCAACAAATGCTTGTCGGCCTCCAGATCGGCAAAACGCAGCAACGGGGCGCCTGACTGGCGTGCGCCCAGAAACTCGCCCGGCCCCCGGATTTCCAGATCGCGCCGGGCAATCTCGAAACCATCCGAGGTTTCGGCCATCGCCCGCAGGCGCTCTTTGGCCGTTTCGCCCAGTTTGCCGTTGTCCCCCACCGCGTACAGCAGCACACAGGCCGATGCGGCAGCGCCTCGCCCCACCCGCCCGCGCAGCTGGTGCAGCTGGCTCAGGCCAAAACGCTCGGCATGTTCGATCACCATCAGGCTGGCATTGGGCACATCGACGCCCACCTCAATCACCGTGGTGGAGACCAGCACGCCCATCACGCCTTCGCTGAACAAAGCCATGACGGCTTTTTTCTCGGCGGTCGGCATGCGCGAATGCAAGAGACCCACCATGACCCCGGGCAGCGCCTCGCTCAGGTCGGTATGGGTCGCAGTGGCATTGGACAGGTCCAGCGCCTCGCTCTCCTCGATCAAGGGGCAGACCCAGTAGACCTGGCGCCCCTGGGCAATCTGGTCGGCAATGCGCGAGACCACCTCATCGCGCCGGCTGTCGCTGATCAGCTTGGTGACCACCGGCGTGCGGCCCGGGGGCAGCTCATCGATGGTGGAGACATCCAGGTCGGCGTAATAGCTCATCGCCAAGGTGCGCGGGATGGGCGTGGCGCTCATCATCAGCATATGCGGCTCCATGCCGGTGGACAGCAGCTTTTGCCGCAGCGCCAGGCGCTGGGCCACACCAAAGCGGTGCTGCTCGTCGATGACGGCCAGCCCCAGCTTTTGGAACTGCACCTGGTCCTGGATGACGGCATGCGTGCCCACCACCAGCGCGGCCTCGCCGCTCTCGACCAGGGCCAGCATCTCGGTGCGCTGTTTTTTCTTTTGCGCACCGGCCAGCCAGGCCACCTTGAGGCCGCGCGGCGCGAGCAGGGGCTCGAGCCAGCCCACCAGCTTGGCAAAATGCTGCTCGGCCAGGATTTCGGTGGGCGCCATCAGCGCGCACTGCCAGCCCGCATCGATGGCGATCACCGCCGACAGCGCCGCCACAATGGTCTTGCCCGAGCCCACATCGCCTTGCAGCAAGCGGTGCATCGGTATGTTGCGCCCCAGGTCGCGGGCGATTTCCTCGCAGACCCGGCGCTGCGCCCCGGTCAGCGCAAAGGGCAGCGCGGCCAGAAACTGCTCATGCAGGTTCAGGCTGCCATCAGCCATGCGCTGCGCCGCCAGCGCCGGTGCGCGCAGGCGGTCGCGCTCGCGCTTGGCCGTCAGTTGCGACAGCTGCTGGGCCAGCAGCTCTTCGGCCTTGAGGCGCTGCCAGGCCGGGTGGCTATGGTCCTCCAGCGTTGCCAGCGCCACATCGGGCGTGGGGTGGTGCAAAAAATGTAGCGCCTCGCGCAAGGTGTAGGCCCGGCCCAGGCCGCCCTCACCCTGGTAGCGGGCGTAGGGCAGGTCCAGACCGGGCGGCAGGGTCTCGCTCAGGTCGGCGCGCTGCACGCCGCTGATCACCGCGCGGCGCAGATAGGGCTGGGGCAGCCCTGCCGTGGTGGGATAGACGGGCGTCAGCGACTGAGGCAGCTCGCCACCGGCCAGGCGAAAGGCCGGATGCAGCATTTGCCGGCCCCAAAAGCCCCCCTTGACCTCGCCACGGATGCGCAAGGTAGTGCCCACGGCCATGGTCTTTTGGTGCGAGGGGTAGAAGCTGAAAAAGCGCAGTTCGCAGGGGTCGCCATGGGCGTCCTCCACCCGAACCACCAACTGCCTGCGCGGGCGCAGCTGCACATCGGCCGACACCACCGTCGCCTCGATCTGCGCGACCTCGCCGTCACGCGCATTGCGCAGCGCAATGATGCGCGTCTCGTCCTCGTAGCGCAGCGGCAGGTGCAGGGCCAGATCGATGTCGCGCGTCAGCCCCAACTTGGTCAGCGCTTGCTGGGCCGGGTTCTTGGCAGGACTCTTGGCGGCGCTGGCTGCAGGCGCCACCTCAGGCGTCGCGCCCGTTACCTTGCGCGGCCGGCCAGGCTTACGCCCCTTGGCGGGCGCGGCATCATCAGCGGAGTTGGCGGGCGTGGCAGCGGACATGGAGGCAGTTTCAGCAATGCTGCATTCTGGCATGCTTTGCCGCACGACTGGTTAAAAAGACAGTGCCTCTGCAGGCCGCCCGCAGCATCAGCGCCGCACGCGACGGCGCCGCAGATAGCGCTCCCAGAGCTCGAACACCAGCTCAGACAGCAGCGCCAGCGCCGCAGCGGGCAAGGCGCCAGCCATCATCAACGCGCTGTCGTTCAAGGCCAGACCGGTCACAATGCGCTCGCCCAGGCCACCTGCACCAATGAAAGCCGCAATCGTGGCCGTGCCAATGCCGATCGCGCAGGCGGTGCGGATACCCGCCACCACCGTGGGCATTGCAATCGGCAGCTCCACCCAGCGCATGCGCTGCGGCCGTGTCATGCCCAGGGCCGAGCCCGCGCTGCGCAAACCCGGCGATACCTCCGCCAAGCCCGCGCAGGTGTTGCTCAAAATCGGCAAGATCGAATAAGCCGTCAGTGCCACCAGCGCCGGCAGCCGCCCGATCACGCCAAACCAGGCAATCAACACCGCCAGCAGCGCCAGCGACGGAATTGTCTGCAGCACCCCAGCCGCGCCCAGCGCCAACGCGCGCGAGCGTGCATGCGGAAACAGCACAATGCCGGCGGGCACCGCCATCAGCGCCGCCACCCCTACCGAAATGAGCACCAGCGCCAGATGCTGCGCCGTCAACCGCCACAGATCGGGGGCCACCAGACGCGTCCACAGCCGCGCAGCAAAACTGGGCTGGCCAGCGGCTTTGGCATCGGCCGAGGTAGCGCCAGCCGCTTGCGGCGCCCCACCTGCCAGAAACTGCTTGGCAATCTCGGCGAAGCCCTGGCCCTGCAGCTCCGCCTGGGCATTCATGCCGATCATCGCCTCTTCGCTGATCCGGCCCTGCAGCTTTTGCAGCGCGGCCCAGGCCACCGGCTTTTGCTGGGGCAGCTCCTGGCGGTAGAGCAGCAGCGCGTCATAGCGCGGAAAGTACGCCAGGTCGTCCTCCAGCACCAAGAGGCCCAAATGGTCGATCTTGGCATCGGTGGTGTAGATATCCATCACATCGATGTGCTGCTGCGTGATGGCCTCATAAGCGAGGCCATGGTCCAGCCCCTGGGGCTTGGCCTGCAGGCGGTAGCGCTGGGCCAGGCCCGGCCAGCCGTCACCCCGGCCAATGAATTCGTTGGACAGGCCATAGCGCAGCTGACTGTGGCGCGCCAGGTCGCTCAAGCTTCGGATGCCCAGCTCCTCGGCCTGCTTGCGGCGCATCGCCAGCGCATAGCCGTCGTTAAAGCCCAAGGGCACACCCACCGCCAGGCCCAGCGGCGCCAGCGCTTCGTTCAGCGACGCCAGGTCGCTACCCTTGGCATGCTTGGCAATCTCCAGCGCAATGGTGCCGCTGTACTCGGCATAGACATCGATCTGGCCGGAGCGCAGCGCCTCGTAGACGATGGCAGTATTGCCCAAGCCCTGGCGTACCTGGGTCTGGACGCCAGCGGCCTGGGCCTGCTGGGCCATGATCTCGGCCAGCACATAGGATTCGGTAAAACGCTTGGAGCCCACGCGCAGGCTCTCCTCCTGCGCGGCCCCGGCAGCCGGTGCCGCGAGGATGCCCAGAACCCAGACCAGCGCTAAGGTCATCAAGTGGCAAAGACGTTGCATCGGGCCACTATAGCAAGCGCATCGCCCAGCCACGTAGGAGGCCACCACCAACGGCCCCAAGCCCGCGCAGCCTGCTGCGCCTCTGCCACAGTGGCACAATCGCCCCCTTGTTTTGATCCCTGTGAGCTGCGGGTGTGTTCCGCCTGCATGAGCCAACGATGACTGCCTTCTCCGGTGCCCGCCGCACTTTTCAACTGAGCGATTTCGATTTCGAGCTACCAGAAGCACTGATTGCCCAACACCCGGCTGCCGAGCGCAGCGGCTCCCGCCTGCTGGATGCGCGCGAGCCCGGCCTGGTGGACCGCCGCTTCCACGAGCTGCCCGATCTGCTGCAGGCCGGTGATCTGTTGGTCTTCAACGACACCGAGGTGATCAAGGCGCGCATCTTTGGCGAGAAGTCCAGCGGCGGCAAGATCGAGCTGCTGATCGAGCGCGTGCTGCAGGACAACGAAGTCGTCGCGCACATGAAGGTCAGCAAAAAGCCGGCCGTGGGCGGCGTGCTGCACATGATGGGCGGCAAGAAGGCCGGCGGCTTTGACGCCACCTTGCTGGGCCGCTGGCCCAACGAGATGGGCGCACTGTTTCGCCTGCGCCTGAGCGGCCCCAACGGCGAATCGCCCTGGGAGCTGATGCAGCAGCACGGCCACATCCCCCTGCCCCCTTATATAGAGCGCGAGCAGCAGACCGGCCAGGATCCCAACCAGGCCGAGGACGAGCAGCGCTACCAGACCGTGTTTGCCAAGAACCCCGGCGCCGTGGCCGCCCCCACCGCCGCGCTGCACTTTGACGAGAAGGTGCTGGCGGCCCTGGAGGCCAAGGGCGTGGAGCGCGCCAGCGTCACCTTGCATGTGGGCGCAGGCACTTTCCAGCCGGTCAAGACCGAGAACCTCAAAGACCACCAGATGCACAGCGAGTGGTACAACATTCCACTGCCCACCCTGGCGGCGCTGGAGCGTTGCCGCCTGCGCGGTGGCCGGGTCATCGCGGTAGGCACCACCACGGTGCGCACCCTGGAGTCCTGGGCCCGCACCGGCCAGCTCTCGGACGACACCAATATCTTCATCACGCCCGGCTTCCCGTTCCGCGTGGTCGACATGCTGGTCACCAACTTCCACCTGCCCAAGAGCAGCCTGATGATGCTGGTCAGCGCCTTTGCCGGCTACGAGCACATCATGGGCCTGTACCAGCACGCGATTGCGCAGCAGTACCGCTTCTTCAGCTATGGTGACTCGATGCTGCTGCAGCGCCAAAAGGAGCCGGCCGCGGCCGACGCGGCCACCGAGCAGCTGCCTGCTGCGTTCTGACGCCCATGGCCAGGCTCCAGCCGGGCCCAGGCCGACTCAAGCCCGGCCACTGCCCAGCGCAGGCCCGGGCTGCCCCTGCGCGGCCGATCCCTGCAGGATATAGAGCTGGAAATCGCCGATCTGCACCACATCGCCGGCGAAGAGAATCTTGCGTTTGACCGGCACGCCGTTGACCAAGGTGCCATTGGTACTGCCATGGTCCTCGATGGTCAGCACGCCGGCGCGTTCGCGCAGAAAAAACGCGCCGTGACTGCGGCTCACACTGGGGTGGTCCAGCATAAAGCGGCTGCCGGGGTCGCGGCCAATGGTCGAGAAGCCCTCCTCCACGCTCCAGGTGTGCAGGCTCAGTCGCTTCTTGTCCTTGACCAGAATATCTTTTGCCATCGCAGGTGCCTTCTGTGGTTGCCGTTGCAAGGTGGCATGCGCCGTCGCCAATCTACCAAACCAAGGCGCAATTCAGAAATAGTCGCAAAAGCGCCGGCCCCCCACCTCATGCACCTGCACGGGGATTTCATAGAGGTCGCTGAGCACTTCGTCGCGCACGACCACCTCGGGCGGGCCTTCGCAGTACAGCGCGCCGCCCTTCATCGCGATGATGTGGTCGGCATAGCTGGCGGCAAAGTTGATGTCGTGCAGCACGACCACCACGGTCTTGCCGGCATCCTGCACCGCCTGGCGCAGCAGCTTCATCATGCCCACGGCATGGGCCATGTCCAGGTTGTTGAGCGGCTCGTCAAACAGGATGTAGCGCGTGTTCTGGCACAGCACCATGGCGATGTAGGCGCGCTGGCGCTGGCCCCCCGAGAGCTCGTCGAGAAAGCGCTCTGCCAGCGGCTGGAGCTTCAAGTAGTTCAGCGCCGCATCCACATGCACGCGGTCCTCTTCGGTCAGCCGGCCCTTGGAATGCGGAAAGCGGCCAAAGGCCACCAGGTCACGCACCGTCAGGCGCAGAGCGCTTTGGTTGTCCTGGCGCAAGATCGCCATCACCCGCGCCAGCGCATCGCTGGCGGTGGTCGTGATGTCTTGGCCCTCGATGCGCACCGTGCCCGAGGTCATCGGCATCAGCCGGCTGATGAGCGACAGTGCCGTCGATTTGCCCGCGCCATTGGGCCCGATGATGGCCGTCAGCCGCCCTTGGGGAATGCGCAGGCTCAGGTCATGCAGCACCGTCGTGGTGCCATGGGTCTTGCACAGCTTGTCGGTTTCAATCATGGCTGGTCGCTGCGCTCAGCTCTTGGCCTTGCGCACTAAAAGATAGATAAAGGTCAGTCCGCCCAGGAACTCCACCACGATGGACAGCGAGGTGTTGAAGCCAAACAGGCGCTCGAGCACCATCTGCCCGCCCACCAGCAACAAGCCGCCCAGCAGCACCGAGCCGGCCAAGGTGTAGCGGTGCTGGTGGCTGTGCATCAGCTGGTAGGCCATGTTGCTCACCAGCAGGCCAAAAAAGGTCACCGGCCCGACCAGCGCGGTCGAGATGGACACCAAAATGGCCACCACCACCAAGACGCCCATCACCGCGCGCTGGTAGTTCACGCCCAGGTTGACGGCCACCTCGCGCCCCAGCGCCAGCACGTCGAGCATGTGGCGCTGGCGCCAGACCCAGATGCCCACCAGTGCAATCGCCGGCAGCGACAGCAGCAGCAAGGGAAGCGAGACCGTGTTGAAGTTCGCAAACAAGCGGTCTTGCAGCACGGTGAACTCATTGGGGTCCATCACGCGCCAGACAAAGTTGTTGAGGCTGCGAAAAAATATACCCGCGACAATGCCCACCAGCAGCAGCAAATGCAGGTTGCTGGCCTGGCCCCGGAACAGCCAGACAAACAGGCTCGTCGACAGCAGCACCATCAGCCCCACATTCATGCCAAAGCGCGAGAGCTCCGGAATCTGCATGGCCGCTGCGCCCAACGTAAAGGCCAGCACCGACTGGATCAGCTGGAACAGCGCGTCAAAGCCCATCACCGCCGGCGTCAGGATGCGGTTGTTGGTCACCGTCTGGAACAGCACGGTGGAGACGCCGATGGCAAAGGCCACCGTCCACATGGTTGCCAGCTTCTTGCCGCGCAGGGGCAGCACAAAGCTCCACTCGGCCTGCACCTGGCTGGTCATAAAGTACAGGCTGGCGAGCAGCGCCAAGGCCAGCAGCAGCCACAGACGCCGCGCCGGCGTGCCCAGCCACGAGACAGATGCAGGCGCCGCCACGGCAGGCGAGGTAGACAAGCTGTTCATCTCAGCCTCCCATGCGCTTGCGGCGCGACAGCAGCAGCGCCAGGAACATCGCACTGCCCAGCACCCCCATCACGGTGCCGATCGGTATCTCGTACGGGGCGATGACCACGCGCCCGATCAGGTCGCAGGCCAGCGCCATCAAGGCCCCCGCCCAGGCGACCCAGAGCACGGATTTGCGCACGTTGTCGCCCACCACCAGGCGCACCAGGTTGGGCACGATCAGGCCGACAAAGGGAATGATGCCGACAGTGACGATCACCGACGCGGTGACAACCGCCACCACCAGCACGCCCTGCGCCACCAGGCGCTTGTAGTTGAGCCCAAGGTTGGTGGCGAAGTCCTGCCCCATGCCGGCCACCGTGAAGCGGTCTGCCGCCAGCATCGCCAGCGCCGTGATGCCCAGCGACAGCCAGAGCATCTCGTAGCGGCCCTGCACAATGGCCGAGAAATCGGCCGTCATCCAGGAGCGCGCCGCCTGCATCAGGTCAAAGCGGTAGGCGATAAAAGTGGTGGCCGATTCGATCACGCCCGACAGCACGAGGCCCACCAAGGGCACGATCAGCGCCGAGCGCAGCCGTATGCGGCTGAGCACCGCCAGGAACAGGGCCGTACCCGCCAGTGCAAACACCGCCGCCAGACCCATCTTGCCGAACACCGGCATATCGGGCCACCACAGGATGCCGATCAGCATGCCCATACCGGCCGATTCGGCCGTGCCCATGGTCGTAGGCTCGACATAGTGGTTGCGCGCCAGCATCTGCATCAGCAGGCCGGCCACCGCCATCGCGCTGCCGGCCAGCAGCAGTGCCAGGGTACGCGGCACGCGGCTGGCCACCAGCACCTGGGTGGCCAGGTCATCGTCGTTGTGGGAGAACAGGCGCAGCAAGGTCGTCACCGACACATCGCTGACGCCCACCAGCAGGCTGACAAAGGCCAGCAAGGCCAGAGCCGCGACGGCGGGCAGTGCAAAGGCCAGCGCACGCAGCGCAGGGCTGCGCCCGCCGCGTGGCGCTTGGTCGGTCAAGGTCGTCATGCTGTGGCTCGCAACGGGGGCTGGCTCAGCACGCCAATCAGGCCTTGGAGAACGCGTTGATCAGCTGCGTCACATCGTCATGCAACGAGCCGGGGCTGGCATTGCCCAGCAGGTACCAGTTGGCCGAGTTCAGGTAGACGATCTGCTTTTTCTTGGCCGCCTTGGTGGCGTTGACCAGGGGGTTGTCCAGCAGCTTGGCGGCCGATGCGCCTTCGCGACCAATGGCGGCATCGCGGTCCAGCACAAACAGCCAGTCCGGGTTGGTCTTGAGGATGAACTCGAACGAGATCGCCTGGCCATGGCCAGCCACCTTGATGTCCTTGTTGGCGGCGGGAATGCCATAGACATCGTGCAGCATGCCAAAGCGCGAGCCCGGGCCATAGGCGCTGAGCTTGCCGCCATTGGTCATCACCATCAGGCCGGCGCCCTTGTTGGCCGTCAGGCCCTTGAGCTTGTCGATATCGGCCTGCATCGCGGCCATCAAGGTCTGGGCCTGGGCTTCGTTGCCGACCATCTCGCCCAGGATCTTCAAATGCTTGAAAGCGCTGGCCACCGGCTGGGTGTTGTCCACCGTCAGGTCCAAGGTCGGCGCAATCTTGGCCAGCTCGGCCACCTTGGCGGCCGAGCGGCCACCGGCGACGATCACATCGGGCTTGAGGCCCTTGACCACCTCGTAGTTGGGCTCGAACAGGCTGCCGATGCGGGTGTAGTCCTTGCTGGCGTATTGCTCCAGCACCGGCGGGAACTTCACGACTTCGGGTACGCCCTTGACCTCGGCGCCCAGTGCGCGCAGGCAGTCGAGCGCGGCCAGGTCAAACACCAGGATGGTCTTGGGCTTGACCGGGATCTGCACCGGGCCGCCCGCTTGCTGCACCGTCAGGGTCTGCTGCGCCAGTGCGGCGCCTGCCGCCCAGGGCAGGGTCACCAAGGCACCCAGTTGCAGCAGCGACTGGCGGCGGTTGACGGTAGAGCGAGCGGAGCGCGACATGGAACATCCTTTGGTTGGAAAGCCGGCAGCCCCTGCATGCACCCGACCCAAGACCGTATCGCTACTGTTTTTCTTGCGCCCGCACGCTGAGCCCCAGCGGTTGATGGAATGGAGATATCGCCTGATGCCTGCCAAGCTGCTGCGCCCGGAGGCTTTACACAACTGACACATTTGCGAATCGTTCTCATTTGAATGGTAACACGCTGTTTTGTTCCCCTCGGTTCAAGGCGGGTACAAACCCGCAGAACGATCCAGCAGCCGCCGGACTGTCCCTGATCGGACAGTGGGGCGCAAAAACTGCAGCCACAGCGCCACGCCGGGGCCCCCAGCGGACATCCGCTTTCTACAATGGAGCCACACCAAGCCAGCCCTTCGACTCCGCAGGAGACCGGCCGCCGCATGGTGCCCCTGCCCGCGTGACTCCCCCGACAGCCCCTGCCACTGCCTCTGCCCCACCCGGCAAAGGCCTGATAAGCCCCCCTGCCCTTGCCGCGGACAGCGCCGCCCGCCTGCCCGAAACAACCCACACCCCGCCCCCGCGCCGCCCTGGTGAAGGCTCGGCTTTGACCGGCATTGTGCTCACGGTGCTGGCCTGCGCCTGTTTCTGCCTGCTCGATACCGGCTCCAAATACGCGGGCGCGCTGCTGCCGCTGTTGATGGCGCTGTGGCTGCGCTATGTATTGCAATCGGTGTTCACCGTCGGCTGGGGCGTCTACCAATACGGCAGTGCAGCGTTTCACACCAGCCATCCGCGCTTCCAGGTGGTGCGCGCTGCGCTGTTTTGCGGCAGCAATGCCTGCGCAATGATGAGTCTGCGCTACCTGCCGCTGGCTGAGTTCACGGCCGTCGTCGCGATGACGCCACTGGCGATGACGCTGGTAGCAGCGCTCTGGCTCAAGCAGCCCGTCAGCCCGCTGCGCTGGGTGCTGGTGGCCATGGGCTTTCTGGGCACGGTGGTCATCATCCGCCCGGGCAGCGCCAATTTCAGCGGCGGCGCACTTATCTGGCCGGCGCTGCAGCTGGCAGCCAACACCGCCTACCAGATCGTCAGCAGCCAGATGGCAGGCAGAGAGCGCCCCGTCACCACCCAGATCTACACCAGCTTGCTGGCGCTGGTGCTGACCAGCGCCAGCCTGCCCTGGTTCTGGCAGATGCCGACCACCACCGCCCTGTGGCTGGCGGCGCTGGCCATGGGTGTGGGCAGTACCATTGGCCACCTGATGCTGCTCAAGGCCTATGAGCATGCCAAGCCGGCCACGATATCGCCCTTTCTCTACAGCCAGATCCCCTTTGCCGTGTTCTCGGGTTGGCTGCTGTACGGCCATATCCCCGACCACTGGGCGGTGCTGGGCATGGTCGCGATTGCGCTGGGCGGCGCGCTCAGCGCCTGGCTGTCGGTGCGCGAATCACGTTAATGCCCGCAGCCACATAGAGACGAAAAAAAGCGCCACCGAAACCTGTTCGGTGGCGCCCTGGGTGTGTTGGTTCCGCTTGCGCGTCAGTAGGCGACCGCCTGGCCGTCCTTGCGCGGATCGGAGCCGGCCGCATAGTGCCCGCCTTCACGCACAATCAGCTGCGCACCGCCAAAGGCGAACACGCCATGGCCTTCTTCGATGGTCACCTCATGGCCCAGCGCACGCAGCGCGGCAATCACCTGTGGGTCAAAGCCCAGCTCGACGGAGACCTGGTTGCCACCGGTCACGCGCCAGCGCGGTGCGTCTGCAGCGGCTTGCGGGTTCTGGCCATAGCGCAGCACGCGCACGGCCATCTGCACATGGCCCTGGCTTTGCATCGGGCCGCCCATCACGCCAAAGGCCATCTGCGGCGAGCCATCGGCATGCATCGCAAAGGCGGGGATGATGGTGTGCGAGGGGCGCTTGCCCGGCGCCACCTGGTTGGCGTGCCCCGCCTCGGTGGTAAAGCCCGCCCCCCGGTTTTGCAGGCTGATGCCGGTGCCCGGCACGACCACACCCGAGCCAAAACCCATGTAGTTGGACTGGATGAAGGACACCATCATGCCGCTCTCGTCGCAGGCCGTCAGGTAGACGGTGCCGCCCGGCTTGGGCGCGCCATAGCGGGCAACGCTGGCCTTGCTGCGGTCGATCAGCTGGGCGCGTTCGGCCAGGTAGGCCGGGTTCAGCAGGTCTTGCTGGGGGTGGACGCGCATATGGTCGATATCGGCGTTGTACTGGGCCAGGTCGGCCAGCGCCAGCTTCATTGCCTCGATCTGCAGGTGCACGGTCTCGGCGCTGTCCAGCGGCTGGTCGCCAATGCCAATGGCATCGAGCAGGCCCAGCGCAATCAGCGCGGCAATGCCCTGGCCATTGGGCGGGATCTCATGCACCACCGAGTCGCCAAAGGGCTGGGCCACCGTGCCCACCCAGTCGCAGCGGTGGGCGGCCAGGTCCTCGGCTGTCATCACGCCGCCGTTGGCCTGGCTGTGGGCCGCCATCTTTTGCGCCAGCGCACCCCGGTAAAAGGATTCGCCCAGGGTCTCGGCAATCTCTTCCAGGGTGCGGGCATGCGCCTCGCTCTGGAACCAGTTGCCCGCCTGCGGTGCCTGGCCGCCCGGCGCAAAGCATTCCTTGAAACCGGGCTGGTCGCCCAGCTTGGCCAGGCCCAGCGCCCAGAGCTTGGCAATCGTCGGCGACACCGCAAAGCCATGGCGCGCATAGTCGATCGCCGGTTGCGCCACTTGCGCAAAAGGCAGCTTGCCAAAGCGTCTGGACAGCTCCACCCAGCCCGAGACCGCACCGGGCACGGTGACCGCATTCCAGCCTTTTTCAGGGATACCGCCGAGCTTGTCAAAGTACTCCGGCGTCCAGCCCGCTGGCGCGCGGCCCGATGCGTTCAGGCCATGCAGCTCCTGGCCGTCCCAGACAATCGCGAAGGCATCGCTGCCAATGCCGCAACCCGTGGGCTCCACCACCGTCAAGGTCATCGCCGCGGCCAGCGCCGCATCCACCGCATTGCCGCCCGCTTGCAGCATGCGCAGGCCCGCTTGCGCGGCCAGCGGTTGCGAGGTGCTCACCACATTGCGGCCCAGGATGGGCGAGCGCTGCGAGGCATAGGGCTGGGCCCAGTCTTTCACGGTGGTCATGTCTTGTCTTTCTGAATGCAAACGAGATGGCAGCCGGGGCAGCAACCGCCGCCCCGGTCTTGAGGTGGCAAGGCTTATTCGAGCGTGATGTGGTTGTCCTGGATCACCTTGGCCCAGCGGGCGCTGTCGGCCTTGACCAGATCCGCAAACTGCGCAGGCGTACCAGGCTTGGCCACATCGGCGCCCAGCTTGGCCAGGCTGGCCACCACCTCGGGATTTTGCATGGCCTTGTTGAAGGCGGCATTGATCTTGGCGGTCAGCTCGGGCTTGAGGCCTGCCGGCGCATAGACGCCAAACCAGGTCACCGACGAATAGCCGGGCAGGCCCGATTCGGCCACCGTGGGCAGCTGGGGCGCGAGCTGGGTGCGCTCGGCGCTGGTCACCGCCAGCGCACGCAGGCGGCCGCTGGCCACATGGGGCATGCCGGTGGGGATGGAGTCAAACAGCAGATGCACCTGGCCGGTGGCCAGATCGCTGATCGACTGGGCCGTGCCCTTGTAGGGCACATGGGTCAGGGTGATGCCCGCCTGGGCTGCAAAGGCAGCGGTGTTCAGGTGCACGATGGTGCCATTGCCGCTGGTGGCGTAGTTCAGCTTGCCGGGGTTGGCCTTGGCATAGCTGATCAGCTCCTGCACGGTCTTGACCGGCAGCGAGTTGGTCACCAGCAGCACGCTGGCGGCATCGGCCACATGGGCAATCGGGGTGAAGTCCTTGTCCGCGCGGTAGGCCAGCTTGGGCATCAGATGCGGCGAGATCGCATGGGTGCTGCTGGTGGTGAACAGCAGGGTGTAGCCGTCGGCGCTGGCCTTGGCGGCCTCGGCGGTGCCGATGGTGCCGCCCGCGCCGGGGCGGTTGTCGATCACCAGCGACTGGCCCAGCTCCTGCGACACCTTTTGCGCCACCACGCGGGCCACCAGATCGGTCGCGCCGCTGGGCGGAAAGGGCACGATGACGCGGATCGCGCGCTCAGGCCATGGGCCGCCTTGGGCTGCGGCAAACGGGGACAGCACAGCCAGCGCCGCGCCAGCCACCAGGCCGGCGAGCATCGGCCGGCGGCCAGGCATGCGAGAGAAAAGAGAATTGGTAGTTGGCATGGTGGTGAGCGAGTTGCATAACATCTGCGAAGCACTCTGCGCTTGTGGCGCGGGCCAGAACAACCGGTTCTTATGCGCCCATGGCGGGTGTGCCATGCGCGCTGGGGCAAAGGCGCCTGCGTGAAGCATTGCATATTAAAAGCCTGTGACAACAGACACCACCACCGATTTGGCAAGGTAGGTTTGCCTATACGGCAATGGGTTTATGCTTAGACCATTCTTTTGCGCAATACCACCATGCCCCACCGCCCGCCCACGCATCTGCAGGACACTGCCCTTCGCTACTTCCATGAGGTGGTGCAGTGCGGCTCGGTCAGCGCCGCATCGCTGCGTCTGCATGTGGCCAGCTCGGCCGTCAGCCGCCAGATCAGCGGGCTGGAGGCCCAGCTGGGCACGGCGCTGTTCGAGCGCCATGCGCGCGGCATGCAGCCCACGGCGGCCGGTCAGATCCTGGCCGAGCTGGCGCGCCGCATCAGCCTCGATGCCGAGCAGGCCATCGATGCCATCCATGCGCTCGACAGCTTGCGCGCCGGCCTGGTGCGCATCGCCACCTCGGACGCCTTTGCCAATGAGCTGCTGCCCCAGGCCTGCGTGGCCTTTGCGCGCCGCCACCCGGGCCTGCGCTTTGAGGTGAGCATGGTGCCGACCTTGCAGGTCTCGGCCAAGCTGCTCGCCGGCGAGGCCGATATTGGTCTGCGCTTCAGCATGTCCCCGCTCAAGAACATTGCCGTGGTGCACCGCCAAAGCGCGCCGGTGCTGGCCGTGTTGCCGCCCGGCCATGTGCTGGCGCGCCAGGCATCGCTCACCTTGGCCGAGCTGGCCCGGCATCCGCTCGCCTTGCCGCCGGCCGAGACGGCGATCCGCCAGATGATCGACCTGGCCTGCAGCCGCCAGGGCCTGCAGCTGGACCCGGTGCTGACCACCAACCATGCCAAGACCTTGCTCAATTTCGCGCTGCATGGCGGGGGCGTCACCGTCTCCAGCGAAGTGGGGGTGCGCCATATGCTGGCAGCGGGCAGCCTGGTCGCCCGCCCGTTGACCGATGCCGGCCTGGACCTGCGCGATATCGAGGTGCAAACCTTGGCGGGCCGCCAGCTGCCCGCCGCTGCCCAGGCCTTTTTGGGGCTGCTGGTGCAGGAGCTGCAGGCCGTGCCGAGCCCGCGCTAAAACAGGTTCTTACAGACCCAGCTGCTTGCGAAACGCCTGCGCCTGGCTGAAGTGCCCATTGCCGATAAACGGCACCGGCGGGCGCAGCGCTGACAAGGGCGAGGGGTGGTTGCTGGTCAGCACCAGATGGCCCCGGTCCTGCGGAATCAGCACGCGCTTGCTTTGTGCATGGCTGCCCCAGAGCATGAAGACCACCGGCTTGTCGCCCTCGGCCACCTGGCGGATCAGCGCATCGGTGAGCAGCTCCCAGCCCTTGCCACTATGGCTGGCTGCCTGGCCCTCTTCCACCGTCAAACAGGTGTTGAGCAGCAGCACGCCATGGGTGGCCCATTTGACCAGGCTGCCACCGGGATCGGGGAAAGGCGGGAACGGCACGCCCAGGTCGCGCTGCATTTCCTTGAAGATGTTCTGCAGCGATGGCGGCAGGCGCACGCCGGGGGCCACGGAAAAAGCCAGACCCTCGGCCTGGCCGCGCCCGTGGTAGGGGTCCTGCCCCAGGATCACCACGCGCACGCTCTCGGGCGGGGTCAGGCGCAAGGCGCGCAGTGGCTCGGGCGGGAAGACCACCGCCCCGTCGTCCAGGCGCTGCTGCAGGTACTGCGACAGCTGCTGGCCTTTGGGGCTTGCAAAGAATTGGTCCACCGTGGCTTGCCAGCCGGCAGCCACCTGGTGGTCATGGAGCGCTTCAGATGTCAGTTGCATGCCCGCATTGTGCACGCTGCGCGGGCGCCTCTGCACTATCGCCCTTGGCAGACGGCTTGTTGCGCGGGCAGTGCTGCTGGGTTGAGCAGCGCCACCAGACCGCAGGCGATCGAGCCCTGCCAGTGCACGTAGTCGTGGCCGGTGCTGTGCTCCCGCTGCGTCACGCGGTAGCCCTGGGCCCGCAGCACATCGCCCAGCTCGCGGCTGGTCTCCAGAATGCCAGCTTGGCCGCCGCGTGCGCTTTCGTAGAGGCCCGCATCCAGGTAAAAGCGGACGTCCTTGCGGGGCGCTGCCGCCCACCAGCGCGCCATCGCATTGGGCGCTTCGGCCTGCGGCGCCCACCAGTAGGAGCCCGACAGGCTCAGCACATTGCCAAAGCGCTCCGGGTGGCGCAGCGCCATATAGCTCGACGCCAGACCGCCATAGCTGGAGCCGGCAATCACCGTGCGAACCGCTGGCACGTCCAGCCCCTGCTCAGCCAGCCAGGGCATCAGCTGCAAGCCCATGAAATCGGCAAATGCCGGATTGGGCGGCAGCTCGGTATTGCGCAGCTCACTGCTGGCATTGGCCACCAGCACCACCGCCGTCGGTGGGATCAAGCCCTGCGCCTGCATCCGCTCGGTGATCTGCGGCGTGGGCACCTGGCGCAGATAGGCATGGGCATCGAACAGTACCAGCAAGGCGCGCTGCTCCGGGGTGGCCTGGGCCCAGCCAGCAGGGCGGTAGATCCAGACATCACGGCCATTGCCCAAGGCTGCCGAATGCAGCCAGTGGCGCTGCAGATCGCCGGGCAACGGCGTGCTTGCCGGCTGCGACCAGGGCTGCGCTGGGGCATCGGGCAGCTCCAGCACCGAGCGGCCCTGGTAGCGATCCACCGCAGCAGCTGCGCCATCCGAAGCAGCCCAGCTGCGCGGGTTCAAGGGGTCACGCTGCAAGGTGGCCAGAATGCTGCGGCGCTGCTCGATCGCCGTGCCTTCGATATTGGGCACATCGGGCGCCATGCCATAGCTCAGCCGGGCGTCGCTGGGCATCACAAAGCTGCTCCACCAGACATCCGAGTTGCCCAGGCGCTGCAGCGATTCATGGTTGCCCGAGGGGCTGCCAAACAGGCGCACGCTGTGCTGCGCGCCACGCCACAAAAAGGTGACGAGCCGCTCCTTCTCGCTCCAGGGCTCCACCAAAGGCGTGCCGCTCTTGGCCATCTCCTGCCAGAACGCATCGCTCGTGCCACCGCGCTCCAGATCGCCCGCCAAGGCCTGCAGACGCGGGCTTTGCAAGGGCTTGTTGGGCAAGGCCACCGACGGGTCAGCGCGCGGGGGCCAGGCGCGCTGGATCTCTATGCGGTAATGGCCTGCAGTGGCCTGCGCCGGCAGCTGGCCTGCCCCTGCGCCGCCGCTGGCGTAGGCGATGGCCGGCTGGGCATTCCAGTGCAGCACCAGTTGCTCACCCGCCTGGGCCTGCCAGGAGACGCCCTCCCCCACCCCATCGCTGCGCAGCAGGCGCCGCAGATGCCGGCCTGCCGCATCTTGCAGATCCAGCTGCACACCGCTGCCGTCCACCTCCGCACGCACCACGCTGCCGGCGGGCACCTGCCGGGCATCGAGCTGCCAGCGCTGCTGGGCGCCGGGGGCCAGCTGGCCTTGCACCGTTTGCCCGACAGCCAGGGGCTGCGCAGGCGGAACTGGCGCCGGCATGCTGGTGCATCCGCCCAGCACGATCAGCCCCAGCGCTGCATGGGCAGCGAGCCCGCGCAGACGAGACGGTGGAGGACCAAAGGCGCTGGGCGCTGGGGGGACATGGCGATCATGGATACTCATGGACAAACAATGGCAAACAGGCTGGCGCCCCTTGCTGGGCAGGGGCCGCTAGCCGGGTGGGAATGGGGAGCTACGCACAAAACCCATAGCCTGAAATTTAGAAATGGGAATTATTCTCAATTGATACTAGCACAGCGCCAGCGCTGGCCGACCCACCGAACTACACGACAAGCTATGCCCCACCGACAAAACCCATGGGCCCAGGCCCTGGCCGCTGCCTGTTTGTTGCTCAGCCTGGCAGCTGGCGCGCAGACCGGCAGCAGCGCAAACACCACCACCACCACCACCGAGCGGGAGATTCAATCGCTGTTCAAAGCGCTGCAGCAGTCGGGCTGTGAATTTGCCCGCAATGGCCAGTGGTACAGCGCCAGCGAGGCCAGCGCGCATTTGCAGCGCAAGTACAGCTACCTGCAAAAAAGAGCATTGGCGCCCACGGCCGAGGACTTTATTGCGCGTGCGGCCAGCCAAAGCAGCATGTCGGGCAAGCCCTATCTGGTGCGTTGCCCCGGCCAGCCTGAAACGCACAGCCAGCGCTGGTTTGAGGCCCAGCTGGCCAAAACACGCGCAGCCCGGTAGCGGCCTTGCACCGCTACTGGTGGGTGGGCTGCTTTAGGCGAACAGCTTGGCCAGTGCGTCGCCCGGCTCATCGGCGCGCATAAAGGCCTCGCCCACCAGGAAAGCGTGGATGCCGGCATCGCGCAGGGTCTTGACATCGCCCGGGCTGGCAATGCCCGACTCGGTCACCAGCAGGCGGTCGGCAGGCACCTGCTTTTTCAGATCCAGGGTGGTCTGGATGCTGACTTCAAACGTGCGCAGGTTGCGGTTGTTGATACCGATCAGCGGCGTCTTGAGCTTGAGCGCACGCGCCAGCTCGGCGCCGTCATGCACCTCGACCAGCACGGCCATGTCCAGGCTGCGCGCGATCTGCTCCATCTCGGCCATCTGGGCGTCGTCCAGGCAGGCGGCGATCAGCAGCACGCAGTCGGCGCCCATCGCGCGCGATTCATAGATCTGGTAGGGATCGACCATGAAATCCTTGCGCAGCACCGGCAGCAAGGTGCTGGCGCGCGCCTGCTTGAGAAAATCAGGCTCGCCCTGGAAGAACTGGCGGTCCGTCAGCACCGACAGGCAGGCGGCACTGGTCTTGCCATCGCCCACCATATAGCTCTGGGCAATGTCGGCGGGGTCAAAGTCGGCACGGATCACGCCCTTGCTGGGGCTGGCCTTTTTCACCTCGGCGATCACGGCAGCCTGGCCTTGCGCAATCTTGGCGCGCAGCGCGCCGACAAAGTCACGGGTCAGCACACGGCTTTCGGCGTCGCGGCGCATGGCCTCGAAGGGGATGCGCTTCTTGGCGTCGGCCACTTCGATAAGCTTGGCGTCGCAGATGGTTTTGAGAATATCGGACATGGTTTTCCTAGTGTAGGGCGGCCCGCTCAGGCGGCCAGTTGGCGCGTCAGCGCCACCAAGTCCTGCAGTTTTTGCAGGGCCGCACCGCTGTCGATGGCGGCGCGGGCGCGCTGCAGGCCATCTTCGATCGAACTGGCCACATTGGCCGCATAGAGCGCCGCGCCGGCATTGAGGCAGACGATATCGCGGGCGGGGCCCAGCTCGCCTTGCAAAATACCCATCAGCATGGCCTTGGACTGCTCGGCATTGTCCACGCGGAAGGCGCGGGTACCCACCATCTGGATACCAAAGTCTTCCGGATGGATCTGGTACTCGCGCACCACGCCGTCCTTGAGCTCGCCCACCAGCGTGCTGGCACCCAGGCTGATTTCGTCGAGGCCATCGCGGCCATAGACCACCAGCGCATGCTCGGCGCCCAGGCGCTGCAGCGCACGCACCTGGATACCGACGAGGTCCTCATGGAAGACGCCCATCAGGATATTGGGTGCGCCGGCCGGGTTGGTCAAGGGGCCCAGGATATTGAAGATGGTGCGCACGCCCAGCTCCTTGCGCACCGGGGCCACGTTCTTCATCGCCGGGTGGTGGTTGGGCGCAAACATGAAGCCGATGCCCACCTCGGCAATGCTCTGGGCGATCTGCTCGGGGCTCAGCTGGATATTGACGCCCAGCGCTTCCATCGCATCGGCACTGCCCGATTTGCTGGAGACACTGCGCCCGCCATGCTTGCTGACCTTGCCGCCAGCCGCGGCAATCACAAACACCGAGCAGGTCGAGATGTTGAAGGTATTGGCGCCATCGCCACCGGTGCCGACGATGTCGACCAGGTGCTGGCGATCAGCGACATGCACCTTGTTGGAGAACTCGCGCATCACCTGGGCGGCGGCGCTGATCTCGCCAATGGTTTCCTTCTTGACGCGCAGGCCCGTCAGGATGGCGGCGGTCATCACCGGGGAGAGTTCGCCCTGCATGATGATGCGCATCAGGTGCAGCATCTCGTCGTGGAAGATTTCGCGGTGCTCGATGGTGCGCTGCAGCGCTTCTTGGGGGGTAATCGACATGGAGGTTCTCGCTGTATTTGGGGGAAGGTCAGGCGCCGGGCTTGTCGCTCAGAGCCAGCTTGAGGCCAAAGCCAATGAACATGGCGCCCGCCACGCGGTCGAGCCAGTGCAGCCGCTGGCGCAGCCAGCCCGCGCGCCGCGCCATGCCAGCGCCCATCCCCACCCAAAGCACATTGACAGGTATGGCGTTGAGGTTGAAAAGCAGGCCCAGCGCGGCAAAGGCCAGACTCTTGTGGGCATAGTCAACGGCGATGAACTGTGGAATAAAGGCCAGAAAGAAGATTGCGACCTTGGGGTTGAGCACATTGGTCCAGAAGCCGCCCCAGAAGATGCGCGCCAGGCTGGTATCGGGCTCAGACAAGCCCGGCTCCGTACCGGCAGGTGCCACCAGCTTGCTATTGCTTTTGCTGCGCAGCATCTGCACGCCCATCCACAGCAGATAGGCCGCGCCCAGCCACTTGAGCACGCCAAAAGCGGTGGCTGATGCCGCCAGCAAAGCACCAACGCCCAGCGCAGCGGCCGCCACATGCACCATGCAGCCGGCGGTGATGCCGGCGCTGGCCACCAGGCCGGCACGCCAGCCCTGGCGCGCCGCATGGCTGAGCATGTAGAACACGTCCGGCCCTGGGGTGAGGTTGAGCAGCCAGCCAGCTGCCATGAACATCAGCAACTGGTGCAGCTCGATCATCAGCGCTGCTCCAGAAAGTTCTTCAGCATCGCGTGGCCATGCTCAGTGAGGATGCTCTCGGGGTGGAACTGCACGCCCTGGATCGGCAGGCTCTTGTGGCGCACGCCCTGGATTTCGCCGTCTTCACTGGTGGCAGTCACCTCCAGGCAATCGGGGCAGCTGCTGCGCTCGATCACCAGCGAGTGGTAGCGGTTGACGGTGAATTGCGCAGGCAGATCGGCAAACACACCGGCTTGCGTGGTCGTGATCACGCTGGTCTTGCCATGCATTTGCTGCACGGCCCGCACCACCTTGCCACCAAAGGCCGCGCCAATGGCCTGGTGGCCCAGGCACACGCCCAAAATCGGCAGCTTGCCGGCAAAGTGCTGGATCGCCTCGATGGAGATACCGGCTTCGGCCGGCGAGCAGGGCCCGGGCGAGATGACCAGCCAATCGGGCTGGTGGGCAGCGATGGCCTCGAGCGAGGTCTCGTCATTGCGCACCACGACGACCTCGACCCCCAACTCACCGAAGTACTGCACGATGTTGTAGGTGAAGCTGTCGTAGTTATCGACCATCAACAGTTTTTTCATCGTCACTCCCGGGGTTTGCCGCCCGCCTGCAGGCGGGCGAGTTCGCGGTGCTCGTAGGCGATGTAGGCCTCCATCATCGCGCGGTAGATGGCCTCGATCACATCGGGCTGGCCGCCTTCGAGTGCTGCGCGTTCACGCACGCGGGCAACGATGGTTTCGATGCGCTCTTCATCGCGCACCAGCTCGGGGTTGTTCTTGACCTTGGCGGCCTGGGTCATGTAGCCGCCGCGCTCCACCAGCAAAGGCACCAGGATGTCGTCGAGCGCATTCACGTTGCGGCGCACATCGGCCATGGTGTTGCAGTCTTCTACTTTGTCGATAGCGCGGGTCATTCCAGTCCTTCCTCAACGAGTTCAGCGGCACGCAACAGTGCGCGTGCCTTGTGTTCAGTCTCTTTCCACTCCAGCTCGGGCACCGAGTCGGCGACCACGCCGGCCGCTGCCTGCACATAGAGCATGCCGTCCTTGATGACCCCGGTGCGGATCGCAATGGCCAAGTCCATGTCGCCAGCAAAGCTCAGGTAACCGCAGGCGCCGCCATAGATGCCGCGCTTGACCGGTTCGAGCTGGTCGATCACCTCCATCGCATGCACCTTGGGCGCGCCCGACAGGGTGCCAGCTGGGAAGGTGGCCTTGAGCACATCCATGCTGGTCATGCCGTCTTTCAAAATGCCCTCGACATTGCTGACGATGTGCATCACATGGCTGTAGCGTTCGACCGCAAAGGCCTCGGTCACCTTGACCGAGCCGGTCTTGGCAATGCGGCCGATATCGTTGCGCGCCAGGTCGATCAGCATCACATGCTCGGCGCGTTCCTTGGGGTCGTTCACCAGCTCCTGCTCGGTGGCCTTGTCTTTCTCTGGCGTGGCCGCGCGCGGCCGGGTGCCGGCCAGCGGGCGGATGGTGATCTTCTGCCCTTCTTCGACCTGCTCCTGGCGCACCAGAATCTCGGGGCTGGCCCCCACCACCTGGAAATCGCCAAAGTGGTAGTAGTACATATAGGGGCTGGGGTTGAGCGAGCGCAGCGCGCGGTACAGCGACAGCGGGTTTTCGGTATAGCGCTTCTGGATGCGCTGGCCCACCTGCACCTGCATGAAGTCGCCCGCGGCAATCATCTCCTTGGCCTCCAGCACAGCCTTGAGGTAATCGGCTTTCGCAAAGCTGCGCTCGGACGGGTAGCTGTCGCCAGCCTTGATCTGCGGCACGCTGACCGAGTAGCGCAGCTGCTCCTTGAGCTGGCGCACGCGCTTCTTGGCCTTGGAATAGGCCTCGGCCTCGGCCGGGTTGGCGTAGACGATCAGGTAGAGCTTGCCCGAGAGGTTGTCGATGACGGCGACTTCTTCGCACTGCAGCAGCAGGATGTCGGGCGTGCCCAGGCTGTCGGGCGGGCAGCTGTTCTCGAGCTTTTTCTCGATGTAGCGCACCGCGTCATAGCCGAAATAGCCGGCCAAGCCGCCGCAAAAGCGCGGCAGGCCGGGCGACAGCGCGACCTTGAAGCGCTTTTGGTAGTCGGCAATGAAATCCAGCGGATTGCCCGCATGGGTCTCGACCACCTGGCCATCGGTCACGATCTCGGTGCGGGCATCGGCGCCAAAGCCGCTGGCGCGCAGCAGGCTGCGGGCGGGCAGGCCGATAAAGCTGTAACGGCCAAAACGCTCGCCGCCAACGACGGATTCGAGCAAAAAGCTGTGCTTGCCATCGTCATGCGTGTGGCAGAGCTTGAGGTACAGGGAGAGAGGGGTTTCCAGATCCGCAAACGCTTCTGCGACGAGAGGAATGCGGTTGTAGCCTTGGTTGGCCAGACTTTTGAATTCGAGTTCGGTGATCACGAAGAACCATCCCCAGCTTGAGCAGCGCACGCTGGATGTGTGCGTATCGTGCGCTGCAGTTCATCTTTGGTGGACTGGTCTTGCAACCAGCCCTCGGGCGCACGCTGGGGCGTGTTACCCAGCGGCAGTCAAACAGTCATAGATACAGGCTTACGCCAGGGCCAAGCTCCCCGGTCGGAACGACCTGTAATGACTGCATGATGGATGAACATGGCGCCTAGTGTAGCAAACGAATCCGCAAACGACGGTGTAAAAACCAGAAAACCGGGGATTAACCAGAAAACGGAGGATTTCAGCGCGGCAAGCCCGCAGTTGCCCCGCCGCTGGCCTGCAGACTGCCTCGCTGCAGCCGCTGGTGCTGGCAGCGCGTGGGCTGCAACGCGCCCACCAAGGTATCGACGACCTGCTGCGCCTTGGCCGAGTTATCGCCGGAGAAATTGCAGACATAGACATCGAGCGTGACATGGCCCAGCTCCGGCCAGGTGTGGATCGCCACATGCGACTCGGCCAGCAGCACCACGCCAGTGACGCCGCCGGGCTGGCCGTTGTGGCTGGGAAACGGCACCCAGCTGTCATGCATGCGCGTCAACCCCGCATCGGCCACTGCCTGGGTGCACAGCGCAGCGAGCGCCTGCGCATCGACCAGCCAGGCCGCAGGGCACTGGCAGTCGTACAGGTCGGCGGTCAAATGCAGTCCGTCCACGTCTTGCTCTTCTCAGTACCGGTCTGGGCGGCGCGGCGCCTCAGGCCTGCAGCTCGCTGAGCGCATCGACATAGCCGGTCGCCGCCACCTGGCGGATCGGCTGGCCATGGTTGTAGCCGTAGCTCACCAGCACCACCGGGCAGCCCGCGTTGTGCGCCGCCTCGGCGTCGTTGCTGCTGTCACCCACCATCAAGGTCAGTGCCGGCTTGCTGCCCAGCGCCTCGCAGGTCTTGAGCAGCGGCAGCGGATCGGGCTTCTTGCGCTCAAAGGAATCGCCGCCAAACACATGGTCAAAATAGTCGCGCAGCCCCTTGGCGCGCAGCAGCGGCTCGGCAAAGGACAGCGGCTTGTTGGTCAGGCAGGCCATCTTCAGCCCCTTGGCGCGCCATTGCGCCAGCCCCTTCTCCACCCCGTCATACACGCGGGAGAAGCGGCCATTGATGGCCAGGTAGTGGTGCTGGTAGCGCTCCCAGGCCTGCGCATAGCGGTTGTCGATCTCGGTGGCCGGCACCGGCTGGCCGACCAGTGGGTGCACCTGGGCCAGCACATGGGTCAACACCGCCCGCAGCAAATGCTCCGAGCCCTTGCCCACCATGGGCTCAATGGTCTGCACATCAATCGCCGGCAGCTGCAGATCGGCCAGCATGCGGTTGAGCGCCTCCACAAAGTCCCCCATGGTGTCGACCATGGTGCCGTCGAGGTCGACGATGACGGCTTCGCAGCGCTGCAGGATTTTGTTCACTTCAGTCATTACAAATTCATTCAACGTTGAGCAGGCTCTTGTCCTCTGGCTTGCGTTGGGCCCACCAAACCTCGCACATAGCGGACTCCAAACTTACCACTTATCTGCCCAAATCATCCGCTCGCCAGAATACACCCCTTAAGCGAGCCTCGCTCCCTAGAATGGCTTCCAAAGCTATATACCCAATGGAAGGCCCCTAGGGCTCACCCAAGGACGGCCGGGTTCTCAGTCAAGCAGCGGATCCGCATTCGGTTTGCCCCCTTACCGAACACCCGTGAACACAGGTTATTCCAGCGACACGCAATAAGTAACAGACAAGGCTTTCATGCACCTGCCCCAACGAAATCGCGGCTTTACGCTTATCGAGTTGATGATTGTGGTGGCAATCATCGGAATTCTGGCCGCCATTGCTTACCCCAGCTACAGAGACTACGTATTACGCAGCAAGATTGCGGAAGCGGTGGCAGCCATGGAAACCATGCGCACCGACATGGAACGCTTCTACCAGGACCACCGTACTTATGACGGCGACTCCGCGCCCTGTGCTGGCACGCGCTCCGTCGATGCTTTCGATATCACTTGCACGGGCACCAGAGACAGCAATGAATTCACCATTGCTGCCAGTGGCAAAAACATAGCGAACGGCTTCACCTACACCATCAACCAGCTCAATGAGCGCAAAACAACGGCTGTCCCCGACAACTCAGGCTATAACACCTGCTCGGCAGCAAACGGCTGGATGATCCGCAAGGGGCAGGCATGTCCCAGCTAACTGTTCAGCAACGTCGCTCACACCAGGGCTTTACCTTAGTCGAGTTGTTGGTGACGATGTCCGTCCTCGCCGTGATGTCTGCGATTGCACTACCGTCCTTTCAGCAATTCATGGCTGAAAATCGCGCTCAAGGCAAGGCGGTGGAGCTGGCCGCTGCTCTTAAAACCGCACAAACGGAAGCGCTGCGGCGCAATCGAGAAGTCGTTTTTACGCTGACATCCAGCGTCGATCCCTCCAGCACTCTCGTGGGCAACACCGCAGGCAAGAGCTGGGCCAGCGTGACTTTGCCCTTGGCAAGCAGCTCCGACGCCTCCACCCCGACCGTCATCAATGTCGGTGGATTCACAGAAAACGCAGCAGATGTTGCCCTCAAAGCAAGCTCCGCCAGCATTTGCTTTTTGCCAGATGGAACCATCAAGGCGAATACTGCTACAGGGGTTACCACGGGCAACTGCACCGTCAATACCAGCACGGGTGCCAATGTCCGCGTCTATGCATCCAAGGGCGACAAAGTCTGGCAAGTCATCGTGTCACCCATGGGCCGTGTGTCTACTTGCTTAGGCAAAGAAGACGGCAGCGGCACCTTCACCTGCTCCTAAAGACAGCGCACCATGAATCCAAATACTATGCACTCCGAACGAGGCTTCGCACTGATCGAAGTGCTTGTATCTCTTGTAATTTTCTCATTGGGTGTGGTGGGCCTGATGGGTATGCAAACACGGGCTCTGCAAGCGAGCACGGACGCCCAGGATCGCAGCATGGCTGCCATGCTCGCCAATAGTGTTACCAGTGAAATGTGGGCCATCAAAAGTACATCGCTGGGCAACTCTGCCGTAGAGGCATGGAAAGAACAAGTGAGTGGCGCCCTACCGAGAGGAAAGGGCGAGATTACCGAAAACATCAGCGGTACCGATGCCACGATTTCAGTGAAATGGCTCTCCAATACCCGCAAGGCGAAAAGCACATCGGACTCCACCGATGGAGAAGATATGAACCAGTTCATTACCAAGGTGGTGATTCCGAAATGAACCGCTCACAACGCATGTCCCAGCGAGGGATGACGCTGATTGAATTGATGGTGGCACTGACCGTCGGGCTTTTTCTAAGCCTTGCAGTGACATCCATCATCGTTGTCACGCTGCGCCAGCAAAAGGTCACCGCTGCCGTGAACGAACGCGACCAAGGCTCCAACTTGGCTATCATCCAGCTGGACAAGGTCATACGCAGCGCGGGATCGGGATTTTCCAATGCCTGGGGCTTGGGGTTTTTCGGCTGTGGACTACGAGTCACCAAATCATCCACCGCGTTGGTGCCATCCACACCGGCGGCCCCTTTCAACAATGTCGTCAACCTGAAAGCCCCGGTGGTTGCACCCTTGATCATTGAAAAAGGGGTTGGAGGAAATGACTCCGATGTGCTTTTCGTGATGGGCGGCAACGGGGCTATGGCCGACGTGCCGCGCTTTGTCACCAATTTGACCAGCACCAGCCTGAGTTTCGACACCGCCATTGGTTACAAAACCAATGACCTGTTGCTGGTGGCAGCCGATGGCTTGCATGACTGCTATGTCTCCCAGATCAGTGCCACGACATCTGCCGGCTCCACCACGCCGCCCCCCGTCATTGATACGGTGACATTGGGTGGCGCCTACTACACCGCCGGGCAAGCAGGTGCCACCAGCACGCTGGCCCAGATTGTGAGCTCCAACGGTGCTTATGCCACTGCAATTGGAAACACTACGGCCGCCTATCCATCCATGATGCTGCTGGGCACAGGAACCGATGGGTCACTGTACAAGTACGACCTGATGCGCACGCGCGCTACCGCCCCGCAGCCCATTGGCGAAGACGTCTCCCATCTCTTTGCGCTATATGGTGTCGATACAGATTCGGATGGAAAAGTCGACAGCTGGGTGGACCCTGGCAGCGACGAATGGAAGGCATCTGTCGTCATGGCTTCCAAGCAAAAAATTCGCGAGATTCTTGCCATCCGGCTTGCAGTGGTGACCTTTACCCGAGGCGTCAAGCAATCCAACATCAGCCCCGAAAAGCTCTACGCCTTTGCCAGTCTGGGGGACTCTTTGAAAAGAGAAGTCACATTGACTGACGCACAACGCATGCTGCGATACCGGGTGACCGAGAGCGTCATTCCGCTGCGCAACAACTTGCTGATTAGCCCATGAAAATCAATCCTGCTCCCCTGCATCTGCGTCCGACCGGTCTGCGTATGCGCAGCCCCGCTTCCGAGCGTGGCTTCTCGCTATTTTTCACGCTGATAGCGTTGGCTGTTCTGCTCGTCGCCACGGCCTCCATCATGCGCTCCAGTGGGCTCAACCTTTTCTCCACCGGCAACATCTCTTTTCAACAAGACATGGTTTCCAGAGCGGAACAAGTCAATGTCCGCATGTATGAGCTCTTCCGCCCAGGAGGAGCCCTCGCCACCAATAGCAGTCTCGCAGCCAGCAGCACAGCTAACAATTACAGCGCACTTGCGCTATCCACGAATGGCCAAGGCATTCCATTGGCCTTGATCAATGACACCACCTTTGAGAGTGCGGGCGTCGCGAGCAATGACATCAATGACACCGACAGCAATACCAAAATACGCTATGTCGTTGAACGCCTGTGCGACCAAGCAGGGGACGCCGCCACTTTAGGCGTGAAGCATTGCGTCAAAAGCCCTGACAGCAAGCCCATCCTAGGAGGCAGCAGTACCCAGGCGGGTATGGCCATCCCTCCCAGCTTTGCGCCTATTTATCGGGTCAGTATTCGCGTACAAGGTCCTAGAGGCTCGGAGACCTATATCCAGAATACTTTCCTGAAGCCCAATTGAGAGGTATCTATGACAAAAACCAAAATTCAATTAATTCGGCTGATGGGCATGCTCGCCATCGCTGCGGGCACGACTACCAGCAGCCAAGCAGTTGCACTGGCGGATGCCCCGCTCTTCTCGACGATGAATGTCCCTGGCAACCTGGCGTTGGCGTTGTCTGTCGAGTACCCCACAGCGATCAGTGTTGCCAATTTGGGCGACTATGTGCATGCCAACACCTATTTGGGTTACTTCGACCCGGAGAAGTGCTACGACTACACGTTTGTTAAAACCGACCCCGATTCAAGCTATTTTCAACCTGCAGGCAAAGCCAATAGCCATACCTGCTCCAGCAAATGGAGTGGCAACTTCATGAACTGGGTGAGCATGCAGACGATTGACCCGTTTCGCTGGGCACTCACAGGGGGCTACCGAGCTACCGACACCTCCTCCCTGACCATTCTGCAGAAGGCTTGGGGTTCGGCACAGGGGTCGGCCTCAGGAAATTACCCTTACCGCGGAACGGATCTTGCAACTGGCAATAAGTTAAATGCATCTGACGTCACCAAAGTAACCCCCGTTGGCGGCACCAGATTCAACACCCGCATTTGGGCAAAAGGCATTGACATGGTTTTCTCCACTGCCAGTGGAACCAATTATCAAAGCAGCTCGCCAAGCAATTTAAAACATTATGGTGACGGCACGACCAGCAGCAGCGCCACTTATTACGTAAAAATCCGCGTCAAGGTCTGCGACAACACGACAGCCAGTGGCGGGCTGGAAAGCAACTGCGTCAGATACGGCAGCAGCTACAAGCCAGAAGGGCTGATGCAACAATACTCGGACAAAATCCGCTACAGCGCCTTTGGCTATCTGAACCAAGGCGGCAGAGATCGGCAGGGTGGCGTTCTACGCGCGAAAATGGGGTTTATTGGACCCACCAAACCAGTGGCCATGTCCACCACACCGGAGAATAATACGACAAAGGAATGGGACGGATCTACCGGCATCATGGTTGCCAATCCAGACTTGGCATTGGCAACGGCCAGTGGCGTCAGCAATAGCGGCGTCATGAACTACCTGAACCAGTTCGGCAATTACTCCAAGAGCTATATGTCCTATGACAACGTCAGTGAAATGTACTACGCAGCTGTACGTTATTACCAGAACAAAGGCAATGTGCCGGAATGGACCAGCGGCGCCACACTTTCGCAAAAGGACAATTTCCCTGCAGATACCAGCTGGACGGATCCTATTATCTACTCTTGCCAAAAGAACTTTATTCTTGGCATTGGCGACAGCAACACCCATTATGATGTGGCAACCCCGCAAAACAATGGCATTTATAATTCTGTACCACGCACTGTACCCGCCCTCGTTGCGGCAGATAGCTTCAACAAATCCTGGGACTGGACTGGCCTCGTGGAAAAGGCCGAGGGCGGCGATGTGGAAACTCGTAAAAGATCTTGGGGCTCCAGCCCAGGTTCAGAATTCATCGCGGGTCTGGCTTATGGCAACCACGTTAACGATATCAGAACCGACACCGCAATGCCCGGCAAGCAAACCATCGAAACCTATTGGATGGATGTGATGGAGGGCCAGTACGCTCAGGATAGAAACCCCTATTGGCTGGCCGCTAAATACGGCGGATTCAAGGTGCCGGAGGGATTTGACACAACTGCTACACCTAACTTGACAGAGTCAAGCTGGTCCTCTGGTGAGTCCATTACCATGTATCCAAGTGGCAACTTCAGTAGCTCCTACAAGAGGACGCGTTTGCGGCCAAAAAATTACTTCCTGGCAGGTAATGCAGGCCAAATGGTGCAGGGCTTGACCGATGCATTCAACAGCATTGCAGCTTCGGTGAATGCCTACACCACGGCAGTCACACCCACATCTAATGTGATTTCGGCCTCAGGCACCACCTCATACTCTGCCAGCTATGGCAGCGAGTACTGGACGGGCACCGTGAAAGCGGCCACCTTGGCCTTCACCAGTTCTGGTTCATCCTTGACCGACCTCTGGTCGACTGACACCAGCCTGCAGACGCAATTCGCCGGAACGGGTTGGAACACCGGCCGCGTCGTGATCACCTGGGACAAGAACCATGTCACCAGCCCGCGCGGCGTTCCCTTTAGAACCGCGAGCTTGTCCAGCACGCTCAAGTCAGCCTTGGATACCAGCTATGTAACGGGCGATGACTCCGGCAACTACCTGAATTACCTGCGTGGCGACAAGAGCAACGAAGTGGGCACCTCGGGCGGAACGAATGCCTACCGCATGCGGATGAGTCCGCTGGGAGATATTGTCAACTCCAAGATCGTGCTGTCCACAGCACCGAAGATGCCGTATACCGAGGCCTATAACGTGGGCTACGCTGCATACAAGACTGCGCAGGCTTCCCGCACACCGTTGGTGCTGTTCGGCGCTAATGATGGCATGCTCCACGCGCTGAACGGGAGCACGACCGGCGCCAACGCAGGCAAAGAAGTGTTTGCCTATATTCCCGGACAGACTTTCTTCGGTCCTGACGGCACGACGTCTACACAAGCGAACAGCAATGGCCTGGCTGCTATTGGCAACCCCGCTTACGCGCATCGTTATTATGTCGATGCCACACCCCAAGTCTTTGACCTGGACTTCAAGGGCACCAACGGCTCGACCTTGTCCGATAACACCTGGAAAACGATTGTGGTCGGAGGCCTAGGCAAGGGTGGAAAAGGCTTTTACGCCATCGACATCACCAGCCCATCGGACATGAACACCGAGACGGGCGCTGCCGGCAAAGTACTGTGGGAGATCAGCAATACTACCCCAGGTTTCTCCCATCTGGGTTACAGCTATGGCGCGCCCATCATGGTGAAGACGGCCAAATACGGCTGGACACTCATCCTGACCTCGGGCTACAACAATGATGACAACCAGGGCTATCTGTTCCTCGTCAACCCTGCCACTGGCGCATTGCTGGAAACCATCAGCACAGGGGTGGCCGCACCTGGCTTGGCTCAAGCCTCTGCCTTTATCAATGACTACACCAATGGCCGAGCAGATGCGGTCTACGTGGGTGATTTGAATGGCAAGCTCTGGCGTTTTGACCTGAGCAAGACCACTGGAGCATATGACACTCCTATCGTCCTGTTCCAAACAGAATCGCCAGATACCGGCGCCCAGCCCATTACGGTGGCGCCTATTCCTGAAATTCATCCCAATACACGCGCTCGCACCATCTTGTTTGGTACCGGAAAATTGCTGGATGGCCAGGACATTTCCCTGAGCCAACGCCAGAGCTTCTATGCGGTTCTGGATGGCGACAACACCGCATTTGCGGCTGCGCCCACCAGTGCTTTGACACGCGCCGATCTGACGCAGGTGGCATCGCTGACTACCGCAGTGACACTCCCTACCGATTCTCGCGGTTGGTACTACGACTTGGGTCTGACCAACAATATTGCGTGGCGTATTGTCGTGACACCAACGGCTGCGGATGGTGTGGCGCTGTTTACCGCTACGCTGACAAGCGGCGATGCCTGCAGCCCGGCGGGACAGGGCCGTGCCTACGCCGTGGACTATGCACGTGGCTTCTCGGTGTTGAAGAACCCCGATAACTCCGGCGGCATTGTCGAATTTGTAGCGCTGAACAGCTCCCCCACAGACAACGTACTGTTTAAGGTCGATGGTGTATTGCGCGGCTTGATCGGAGATGCGACCGGCCAGACCACCGAGCTGAAGCTCAATACACCGGGTGCGCTGGGCGTGCGCTTGATCAACTGGCGCGAAATCAAGGCAGTCAACTAGCCGCTTGGCACGGACTGTGCCGTAAACACCAGAAAGGCTCCTGCAACCCATTGCTGGAGCCTTTTTGTATCCCTCTTCAGGGCAAAACCATCACCCCAACGCCCCCCGCATCTGATCAATCACCCCCTTGTAATCAGGCTTGCCAAAAATCGCGCTACCCGCCACAAAGGTGTCCGCCCCCGCATCCGCCACGCGGCGGATATTGGTTTCCTTGATGCCGCCGTCGACTTCCAGGCGGATGTCCTTGCCGCTGGCGTCAATGCGCTTGCGCGTCGCTTCGATCTTGCGCAGGGTCGAGTCGATGAAGCTTTGGCCGCCAAAACCGGGGTTGACGCTCATCAGCAAGACCAGGTCGATGTCCTCGATCACCCAGTCCAGCACGTCGAGCGGCATCGCCGGATTGAACACCAGACCGGCCTTGCAGCCCTGCGCCTTGATGGCCTGGATGCTGCGGTGTACATGGGCCGAAGCATCGGGGTGGAAGCTGATATAGTCGGCGCCTGCCTGGGCAAAGGCGGCGGCCAGCTCGTCCACCGGCTGCACCATCAGGTGCACATCGATGGGTGCCGGCGTACCGTCGGGCTTGATCGCATGGGGCTTCAAGGCTGCGCAAACCATCGGCCCAAAGGTCAGATTGGGCACATAATGGTTGTCCATGACGTCAAAATGTATCCAGTCCGCGCCGGCGGCCAGTACGTTGCGCACTTCCTCGCCCAGGCGGGCAAAGTCTGCGGACAGGATTGAGGGGGCAATTCGGTAGGTGGAGCTCATCCCTCTATTGTCGCAGTTAGTATTTCTACCTGACTTCAATCCAGTTTCACATGCCAAAGTTCCAGTTTGAGGTGTCGGTGACACCACAGTACCTGCCCGAGCAGTCCCTGCCCGAGGCCGGCGTATTCCACTTTGTCTATAGCATCATCATTCGCAACAGTGGTGAGGTTCCCGCGCAGCTGATCGCGCGGCACTGGATCATCAAGGACGCCACCGGTCTGGTCCAGGAAGTCAAAGGCCTGGGCGTGGTGGGCCACCAGCCGCTGCTCGCGCCCGGCGAATCCTTTGAGTACCAGAGCCAGTGCCGCCTGGCCACGCCGCAAGGCAGTATGGAAGGCAGCTACCTGTGCATCAGCGATGAGGCCCAGACCTTTGACTGTCCGATTCCGCGCTTCACGCTCGACGCCACCCAGTACCCCGCCCAAGACGACGACCTGGCGCAAGGACGAGTGCTGCATTGATGTTCCGCAAGAAGAAACCTGATCCGCTGGCGCAGTTGCTCGCAGCGCTCGACCCCGATGCACCGCTGGCCGAGCGCAACCTCTGGATCATCGAGATCGCCGCCTGGATTCGCGGCCAGCAAAACTCGGTCGATGCGGCCGTGGCCCGCGTCAGCCAACTGCTGGACGCCATCGATAGCGATGCCGCGCTGCGGGACAAAGTGCAGCGCTGGTGGGCCGTGCAACTGCAGACGGTGGACCTCACCGCGCTGCTGGCCGATTTTGGCTTTGCGCCCCGCACCGCCTTCTTCAACGAGATGGCCGAGCGCCTGCGCTGGAAGCTGCTGCCCTCTACGCCCGAGACGATCGACGCCACCGTGCTGTTTTCGATGGTCTTGCACACGCCTTTTGATGCCCAGTGGCTCAAGGCCATGGACAAGCCCTTGCTCGAGCGCATTGCCCAGCTGCTGTCGCCCGGCTTTGTGTCACTGGAGGTGATGGTCGTCCCCACGCAGATTGCGCAAAGCGATGTCGATGCCGACAGCATTGCCGGGCTGGAGCACTACGGCAACCGCCTCTCGCCCTGGCAGCATCTGGTGCTCAACGCGATCACCTATTGCGCCGGCCAGATTCTGGCGGCCGGCTTTGCGCCTGAGCTGCGCCTGCGCATGAGCGGCAGCGCCAAAAACACCCAGCCTTTCTACAGCCTGATCAGCGGCGTCGAAGAGCTGCGCCGCGCGATGCTGCACCCCAGCCCCAAGGCCGCCGAAGTGCTGGAGGCCGAAGAGAATGTACGCCGCAGCCTGGACGAATGCCGCACCGCCGTAGCCTCGATCTACGAACACTTTGAAGACAATGGCGTCTCGGTCGGGGTCGTCTTCCGGCTGCGCCAGCTGCGCATGCGCATCTTGCGCGTGCGCGAGCTGCTCGACTGCCTGCTGTCGGCCAACCCCAAGGTCATCACCGCCAAGCTGCTGGCCCACCTGGTGGCCGTGGGCCTGGAGCGCCAGAGCATCCGCGCGCTGATCTCGTCCAACTCGTCGCTGCTGGCCTCCAAGGTGGCCGAGCGCAGCGCCGAGACCGGTGAGCATTACATCACGCGCGACAAGCGCGAGTACGCGCAGATGGCGCGCAAGGCGGCCGGTGGCGGCCTGGTGATGGCCTTCACCACCTTGATCAAGTTCGCACTGCATGCGGTGGCCATCTCCGCGTTCTGGGGCGGCTTCATTGCCGGCATCAACTACGCGATCAGCTTTGTGCTGATCCAGCTGCTGCATTTCACCGTCGCCACCAAGCAACCAGCGATGACGGCCCCGGCGATGGCCGCCAAGCTCAAGGAATCGGGCGATACCGAGGCGGGCATGGCCTCCTTTGTCGACGAGGTCAGCTACCTGGTGCGCTCCCAGGTGGCCGCCGTGCTGGGCAATGTGTTCACTGTCTTCCCGATGGTGCTGCTGCTCACCTGGGGCTGGGCGCGAGCCACTGGCGCGCCCTTTATCGACCAGCACGAGGCCGAGCAGACGCTGAAGTCATTGACCCTGCTGGGCCCCTCGGTGTTCTATGCCGCGTTCACCGGGGTGCTGCTGTTCTCCTCGAGCATCATCGCCGGCTGGACCGAAAACTGGTTTGTGCTGCACCATATGGATTCGGCCATCCGCTACAACCCGCGCATCACCGGCTTTTTGGGCAAGGCGCGCGCTGCGCGCTGGGCGGGCTTCATGCGCCGCCATATCTCCGGCTTTGCCTCGAATATTTCGCTGGGTTTCATGCTGGGCTTGATCCCCGTAGTGGCACAGTTTTTTGGACTACCCATTGACATCCGCCATGTCACCTTGGCTGCTGGCCAGATCGCAGCGGCTGCTACCAGCATGGGTTTTGAGGTGCTGCATTTCCACGGCTTCTGGCTCTGCGTGGCGGCCCTGCCCTTGCTGGGCGGCTTCAACATTCTGGTGAGCTTCTACCTGGCGTTCCGCCTGGCCCTGCGCGCGCAAAACGTCAGCAATGTCGAGCGCTCGCACATCTACAAGGCGCTCATCAAGCGGGTGCTGACGCGGCCACTGAGCTTTTTGCTACCGCTGCGCCTGAACCGCAACGCTAGCCCGGGAGGCCGCTGATATGGCACAGGGTGAGTTCGAACTGATTGCGCAGTACTTCCATCGGCCGGTGCAGCGGGCCGTGCTTGGCGTCGGAGACGACTGCGCCCTGCTCGCGCCCAAGCCCGGCATGCAGCTGGCCATCTCCAGCGATATGCTGCTGCAGGGCCGCCACTTCTTTGCCGATGTGGATCCGCGCACGCTGGGCCACAAGGCGCTGGCCGTCAACCTCAGCGACCTGGCCGCCACGGGCGCCCAGCCGCTGGCCTTTACCCTGGCGCTGGCCCTGCCAGCTGTCGATGGGCCTTGGCTGCAAGGCTTCTCGGAAGGCATGTTCGCCTTGGCCGATGCCCATGGCTGCGAGCTGGTGGGCGGTGACACCACCCAGGGCCCACTCAATATCTGCATCACCGTGTTGGGCGAGGTGCCGGCCGGCCAGGCGCTGCTGCGCAGCGGCGCCCAGCCCGGCGATGACATCTACGTCAGCGGCCAGCTGGGCGATGCCCGCTTGGCGCTCGAGGCCTTGCTTGGCCAGGTGCAGTTGCCGCCTGTAGCCTTGGCCGCTGCCCGCCAGCGGCTCGAAAGCCCCAGCCCGCGCGTCGCCCTGGGCATCGCGCTGCGCGGCATTGCCAGCAGTGCGCTCGATCTGAGCGATGGCCTGGCCGGCGACCTGGGCCATATCCTGCAAGCCAGCGAGGTGGGTGCCGAGCTGCAGGCGGACCAGGTGCTGGCGTGCATGGCAGCGACCGCAGGTGCCCCGGGCGCTGCGCTCAACCTGCCCATCGATCTGCAACTGCAATGCTGCCTGGCGGGCGGCGACGACTACGAGCTGTGCTTTACCGCCGCCGCAGACCGGCGCGATGCCGTGCAGCAGGCCAGCCTGGCCGCGCAGACGCCAGTGCAGCGCATTGGCCGCATCACCGCTACACCGGGCCTGCGCGTGCGCGATGCGCAGGGCCAGCCCATCGCGCAGCGCTGGGCCTCGTTTGACCACTTCAAGGCCTGACGGCTTGGTGGGCTGGCGCCGTTTCGCGCTGCACAGCGCGTTGCCGCAGGCTTATGATGGCGGACATGAGCGACTCGCCCTTTCCACCTTCTGCGCCCGGCGCTGCAGCCAACGCATCGGCGCCCCGCCGCGCCAACTGGACCTTCATGCTGCGCAACCCTTTGCACTGGATGGCGCTGGGCTTTGGCTCGGGCCTGAGCCCGGTGGCACCGGGAACGGTGGGAACCTTGTGGGCTTGGGTGGCCTACCTGGTGCTGCAGCTGTGGCTGACGCCTGCGGCGATTGGCTGGGTGATTGGCGCATCGCTCGTGCTCGGCTGGTGGGCCTGCACGGCCACCGCGCGCAACCTGGGGGTGGCGGATCCCGGCGCCATTGTCTGGGATGAGATCATCGCCTTCTGGCTCATTTTGTGGCTGGTCATGCCCACGGGCTTCTGGGGCCAGCTGACGCCCTTTGTGCTGTTCCGCTTTTTCGACGCCGTCAAACCCCAGCCGGTGCGCTGGGCGGATCGCTGCTTCAAGGGCTTTGGCTGGGGCGGCGGTTGGGGCATCATCTGGGACGATCTGGTCGCCGCTTTCTGCACCTTGCTTGTCATCGCCATCGGGAGACATCTGCTATGAACGCCACCGCCGCCTTGCTGACCAAAGATGGGCTGCCCCTGCCGGAAACCGTGGCCCAGCTGGCCCAGCACCTGAGCCAACGAGGCTGGATGATGGCCACGGCCGAAAGCTGCACCGGCGGCCTGATCGCAGGCGCTTGCACCGAGCGGCCCGGCTCCAGCCAGTGGCTCGATTGCGGCTTTGTCACCTACTCCAACCGGGCCAAATCCGCGATGCTGGATGTGCCCGCTGCGCTGATCGCCGCCCACGGCGCCGTCAGCGAGCCCGTCGCCCGCGCGATGGCCGAAGGTGCGATCGCGCAGTCCCAGGCACAGGTCAGCGTGGCGGTGACCGGCGTGGCCGGGCCCGATGGCGGCAGCGCGAGCAAGCCCGTTGGCACCGTTTGGTTTGGCTGGCAGGTGGCCGGGCAACTGCACAGCGAAGTGCAGCGCTTTGACGGCGACCGCCACGCAGTGCGCCAGGCCACCGTGCGGCATGCGCTGCGCCGCCTGCTGGAGCTGGTGCAGGCCGCGCCTGCGCAGTAAGCGCTGTCCCACATCCGAACTTAGCCTTGGCCGATGTGGCAAGCGCGTGCGCTGCGCCACACTTCAACCATGGCAACCCGGTTTGCAGCACTCTTCTGACTGACAGCCGATGAGACCAAGAGGAGAACCCTGATGAAACGACTTGCAATCACTACCGCTTCCATCGTTCTGGCCCTGAGCGGCCTGACCGCTTGCTCCAGCAATCCCACCAATGCCCAGATCGGCACCGGCGTAGGCGCTGTTGCCGGTGGTGTGTTGGGTGATGCCGTGTTCGGCTCGACCTTGGGTACCATTGGCGGTGCTGCTGCCGGCGCCTATTTTGGTAACCAGGTCGGCGACAACATGGATGGCAACCGCCGCCGTCGTTAAGCCTTGAACCCGGGGGCCTTATCGGCCCCTCAGGTATTCCCGGCTATCTGCCCGCTGCCATCAGCAGCACCAGCACCAACAAAACCGCCAGTGCGGTGAACAGGATTTTTACCCAGCTATAGGGTTGCTCACCGGCCAACTGGCCGGTGTAGCCGTTGGCAAGAATCTGGTAGCTCTTGCTGCCATAGGTGTAGCCCACCAGCCAGACAGGCACCAGCACATGCTTGAAGCTGCGCCCCTGATATTTACGCTGCACCTGCAGGTTGCGGTAGGTATCGCCCGGTATCTGGCGCGCGCACAGGGCCTCTACCTGCTGGTCCATATCCCCTTCGTTGATCGTCGCGGCCCGGTTCAGGTCGACCTGGTAGCGCTCCACGGTCCAGCCGCGCACAAACTCGGGCGAATAGGGCTTGAGGTCCGTCCGCGTCGGGAAAGGCTCGACCTTCTGCAGCAGCCCCTGGTGCACCCCGACCGTGCCCGCAACCAGTTCATCGTCAAAGAAATGCTGCAGGCTGCCCGAGGCCGGCTCCCAGCGTACATGGCGTAACTGGCGCGTGCTGATGTTGCCATTGGCGTCGCGGTACTGCTCGGTGGTGTAGTAGTAAAAGCCGGCGTCCGCCCGCCACTGGGCCTGCACATGGGCGTCAAAGGTCCAGTACGGCAGGTAGATACCTTTGAGCGTATCGGTCAGCGCCGCGTTCTTGAACTTGTTGGGTGCAAACCAGCGGCTGCCATACCATTTGCGGATCAGGTCGCGCACCTGGCCATCGCTCACCTTGAACGGCAGCAGGCTTTGCGGCGTGATCGCATCGTTGCGCTCTTCATGTGCCTGGATGGCCGGTGAACCACAAAAATCGCAGCGCGACGCGACCCGCCCGTCGACAAAGACCGAAATCGCGCGGCAGTTCTGGCACTGGTACTCGCGCCGCGCCTCGCCCCAGCCGCGTCCGCTGGCGGGGTTGGCCAGCGCGGCGGCCAGGTCCTGCTCGACGATGTCACCGCCCAGCTGTTGCTGCTGCTCGTCGGTCCAGGGCACCACCGTGCCGCAGTAGGGGCACTTGAGCGACTGCGCCTTGGCATTCCATTCCAGATTGCCGCCGCATTCGGGGCAGACATGCCTGGCCACCATCGAGGTCGGTGGCGGCGCAAAGGGGTCGGTGGCGGGAGTGGGTGAATTCACGGTCAAACTCAGCGTTGGCGCACAGCAGGTCTGCGCCACGGGCTCTCAAAACGGGGGCACGCCAACGCACATGCACCGGCAAAGCAGCGGTACATGCGCGGTGAGTGCAGATTTATCCGCGCAGGAATTCGTTCAGCGATTCCTGCGAGATGCGCCAGGCGCTGCCAATCTTGCGGCCCTTGAGCGCGCCCGACTCCAGCTCAGTCAGCACATCCTGCACCGTCACGCCCAGCGCCTGGGCCGCCTGCTCGGGCGTCAGCACCTGCAGGCCGGCGCCGGCGGCCGCAGCCGCAGCGGGCGCCGCTTGCGCAGCCTGTGCGGCAGCGGGCGAGAAGGGGTCAGCTGCAGCAGCGCCAGAAGGCTGCTGCATCCCCTTCATCATCTCCTGCGCCATGCCAAAGCCCATCGCCATGGTCGCGGGGATGGTGGCCGCCGCTGCGCCTTCGCCGCCGTTGGCCATCGCCTGGCCCATCTGGTACTTCACATAGTCGTTCAAGTTGCCGATCGCGCTCATCGACGAGCGCTTGTCGATCGCCTCTTCGACTTCGGGCGGCACCGAGACGTTTTCCAGCAGGAAGCTGGTGATCTCCAGGCCGTATTTTTCGGTAACGGCCGGGTTGATCAGCTGCAGCAGTGCATCGCCCATCTCGGTGTAGCGCTGGGCCACATCAAGCACAGGCACCTGGGCGCGGGCCAGTGCTTCGCTGAAGATGCTGACAATGCGCGAGCGCATCGTGTCGGCAAACTCGTCGAGGCGGAAATTCTGGTCCGTGCCCGCCACCTCCTTGAGGAACTTGGCTGGCTGGACAATGCGGAAGTCATAGGTGCCGAAGGCGCGCAGGCGCACAACACCGAAGTCCTTGTCGCGCATCATCACCGGGTTGGAGGTACCCCATTTGTTGCCGGTGAAGAGGCGCGTATTGACGTAGTAGACATCGCACTTGAAGGGCGAATTGAAGCCGTACTTCCAGCCGCGCAGGGTCGACAGAATCGGGATATTCTGCGTCGTCAACTGGTGGCGGCCGGGGCCGAACAGGTCGGCGAACTGGCCTTCGGAGACAAACTGCACCTGCTGCGATTCGCGCACGATCAGCTGGGCGCCGTTCTTGATTTCCTTGTCCTCATCGGGCCAGCGGTACGACAAGGTATCGCGCGAGTCATCGGTCCACTCGATGATCTCGATCAGTTGCTTGGTGATGATGTTCATGAGGTTCATCGGGGATCCTTGGCCAAAAGAGGATGAAAACCAAGCCATTCTAGAGCCACTGCCCGCTCGCGGCCATGCCAATCTGGGCCCGCACAGCAAAACAGCCGCAAAGCGGCTGTTCTCAGAGCGGATGGTGAACGCCTGCTATCAGGCGCCGCAACATTTCTTGAACTTCTTGCCGCTGCCGCAGGAGCAGGGGTCATTGCGGCCGGGCACCTCGCCCTTGACGATGGTGGCCTGGCGCGGGCCCATGCTCTTCCAGATCTGGCGCAGGTCATACACCGCCCAGATCGCCTCACCAAAGGTCTCCACGCGCTCCTGGCTGGTGCTGGCCGGGCCGTTTTCGTCGTACATGCAGACGGTGGGAGTGCCGGTGTCATCCTCGGTCAGGGCCACCACCGATTCGAGCGCGTCGTTCAGCCAGCGGGCCGCTTCCTTGTCGCGCGGTGCGATCCACTCATCGGCCCAGTTTTCCACGACAAACATGAAGCCCAGCGCCCAGACCTGGCCAAACGAGGGGATCTCCTGGCCGTCCAGCTCCTGGCGCTCTTCCTCGGGCAGGCTGGCAATGGCGCCGCGCATGTCCATCGCATCGGGCTGGAAGGTGTCATCGTCTTCGAGGCTCTTGACATCGGCGTCAAGCTGGCCCGTCACTTCGTTCCAGCGGATCTGCCACAGTTCCAGAAAGCGGTCCTGCTGGGCGCGGTCCTTGAAGGCCGGCAGCAGCGGCAGCTTGCCGTCCGCATCGCGCTCCAGCAGCTCGCCATCGCCCACCAGCATCGGCAGAAACTCCTCGACCGGCACCGCGCGGCGCGTGCAGACCAGCGCGGTGAGTGCGCCGTCGGCAAATTCCCACTGCGGAATTTCTTCGGCGCGCGTGCGCATGTCTTCCAGGATCTGGTCGATCTCGGTCAGCTGGTCGTCATTCAATCCATCGGGGATCTGGGGCTGGGTCATCGGTGCTCTCTCAATAGGGGGCCGCACAGCACAAACCCCTGCACGCTTGCAATGCCACCAGCGCCCCCTATGATGGGTCTGGTTTTGTAACAACATTGCAATGGCAGACGGCCGCTGCGCCAGGCAGGGCCTGCAGTGTAGCGCCAGCCAGGCGCCTGTGCTGCAGCCCGGGATTTGCGCGCGCTTTTGGGCCGTCTGACCTGCACAGACACCCCCATGAACCAGCTCAACAAGATTTTTCCCGTCCGCTACACCGTGATGGTGCTGTGCATGCTCCTGCTGGTCGCCGGCATCATCGCGCTGGTGCTGCAGGCCAGCGCCTGGTGGTGGCTGGCCGTGCTGGCCGGCGCCGCGCTCACGCTGCTGGGCCTGCGCGACCGGCGCCAGACGCGCCACGCTATTTTGCGCAACTACCCGGTCATCGGTCATATGCGCTTTTTCCTGGAGTTCATCCGCCCGGAGATGCGCCAGTACTTCATCGAAAGCGACACCGAGGCCCTGCCCTTCTCGCGCGCCCAGCGCTCGCTGGTCTACCAGCGCGCCAAGGGCGATCCGGACAACCGCCCTTTTGGCACCTTGATGGATGTGGGCGCACGCGGCTATGAATGGGTCAACCACTCGATGGCGCCCACGCGGCTGGACGGCCATGATTTCCGTGTCTGGATCGGCGGCTCGCCCGATGCGCCGTCGCAGTCGGTGGCGCCCTGCACCCAGCCCTACCATGCCAGCGTTTTCAACATCTCGGCGATGAGCTTTGGCGCGCTGTCGGCCAATGCCATCCTGGCGCTGAACAAGGGCGCGCAGATTGGCGGCTTTGCCCATGACACCGGCGAAGGCTCGATCAGCCAGCACCACCGCGTGCACGGCGGCGACCTGATCTGGGAGGTGGCCTCGGGTTACTTTGGCTGCCGCAATGACGACGGCAGCTTCAGTGAAGAGCGCTATATCGCCAACGCCACCCAGCCCCAGGTCAAGATGATCGAGCTCAAGCTCAGCCAGGGCGCCAAGCCCGGCCATGGCGGTGTGCTGCCCGGCGCCAAGGTCACGCCCGAGATTGCCGCGGCGCGCGGCATTCCGGTGGGCATCGACTGCATCTCGCCGGCCCGGCACAGCGCCTTCTCCACGCCCGAGGAGATGATGCACTTCATCGCCCGCCTGCGCACGCTCTCGGGCGGCAAGCCCACCGGCTTCAAGTTCTGCCTGGGCCACCCCTGGGAGTGGTTTGCCATCGTCAAGGCCATGCTCAAGACCGGCATCACGCCGGACTTCATCGTCGTCGACGGTGCTGAAGGTGGCACCGGCGCAGCGCCTGTCGAATTCACCGACCATGTCGGCGTGCCGCTGCAAGAAGGCCTGCTCTTGGTGCACAACACCCTGATCGGCGTGAACCTGCGCGACCGCATCAAGCTGGGTGCCGCCGGCAAGGTCATCACTGCCTTTGACATCACCCGCATGATGGCGCTGGGCGCCGACTGGTGCAATGCCGGCCGGGGCTTCATGATGGCGCTGGGCTGCATCCAGGCCCAGACCTGCCACACCGGCAACTGCCCCACCGGCGTCACCACGCAAGATGGCGTGCGCCAGCAGGCCCTGGTCGTGCCCGACAAGGCCACGCGCGTGGCCCAGTTCCACAAGAGCACCCTGCATGCGCTGCAGGAGCTGGTGCAGGCCGCCGGCCTCCAGCACCCTTGCGAGCTCAATGCCCACCATATCGTGCGCCGCATCAGCGACACCGAGGTGCGCCTGCTGTCCAACCTGCTGCTGCAGGTGCGGCCCGGCGCGCTGCTCGACGACCTGGCGCACCAGCACGATGTCTTTCGCACCTACTGGCCGCTGGCCAGCGCCGAGAGTTTCCAGCCGCTGGCGCAGCCCCATGTCAAACCCTCGGCACCGGCCGACCACCAGGACATGGTGCCCCAGGCCGCCGAGGCTTCTTGAGCGCGCAGCGATAATGCAAGGTTTTCACTGTTGCTGGAGTGGCCGCTGCGGCGTGCGCCCCGCTTGCGCATGACCGATACCGCTTCCCCCTTACAGCCCCCTGCCCCCGCTGGCGCCCCGCCCGGCGCCGCATCTGCCGAGCGCCCGGACTATGCCGCATTTTTGCAGCAGCACCTGGCCAGCCAGACCTTCAATGTGGTGCGCTATGAGCTGCCGGCCGAATCGGTCTGGCTCAAAAAAGCCGGCCCGGCAATAGCCGCCTGGCGCTACCGGACCTTGGGCCTGCTCTCGCGCTGGCTGGATGTGCCGGTGCTACAGCCCGTGGTCAACCCCGGCGGGCAAGCCGCTATTGCGACCGAGGTGCGGCGCCTGCGCGACCTGCATGCGCGCGGCCTGCGCGTGCCGCTGGTGCTGGCCGATGCGCCCGAGGGCTTTCTGATGCGCCACCTGGGCCTGCCCGGCGGCAATACCCCGTCGCTCAGCGACGAAATCGAGGCGGCAGCCCGCCAAGCCCCCGCCAGCACCCTGGCGCTGTGGCAGCAGGGCTTTGCCGCGCTGCAGCGCGTGCATGCCAGCGGCACCTGCCTGAGCCAGGCCTTTGCCCGCAACATGGTGCGCTGCCCCGATGGCGTCATTGGCTATATCGACTTTGAAGACGACCCGCTGGCGACCTTGCCGCCTGCGCTGTGCATCGTCAAGGATGCGCTGTGCTATGCGCATTCCACCGCGCTGTTCCTGGACAATGCCGGCACCCTGGAGGCCGCACGTGCCGATTGGCATGGCTGGCTGGCGCAGACCGATCCTGCGGTGCGCGCCGCGCTGGAGCGCACCGTGCAGCAGATGCGCTGGGTCGGCAAGCTGCCCAACCAGCGCAAGCTGGGGCGCGATACCTTGCGCCTGCGGGCGATGTACGGGCTGCTGCGCCCACTGCCCTGACCACCGGTTCGCGGCATTTCTCAGACAAAAAAATGGCCTGCATCTGCAGGCCATTCCTTTTGGAGCGAGGCGCTATCAGCCCTTGGCGGTATCCACCACCGGCACCTGCACGGGCGCGCTCTCCAGCACGGTTTCGTTGTTCAGCACCGCGTTGAGCTTGGTATAGTCCAGCGCGTTTTCCCAGCGCGAGACCACCACGGTAGCCACGGCATTGCCGATGAAGTTGGTCAGCGAACGGCACTCGGACATGAAACGGTCCACGCCCAGAATCAGCGCCATGCCGGCCACTGGCACTTCCGGCACCACGGCCAGGGTGGCAGCCAGCGTGATAAAGCCCGCGCCGGTCACGCCCGCAGCGCCCTTGGAGCTGAGCATCGCCACCAGCAGCAGCGCAATCTGGTGTCCCAGGGTCAGGTGGGTGTCGGTCGCCTGGGCGATGAACAGCGCCGCCAAGGTCATGTAGATATTGGTGCCATCGAGGTTGAACGAGTAACCGGTAGGCACCACCAGCCCCACCACGGACTTGCTGCAACCGGCCTTTTCCATCTTGTGCATCAGCGATGGCAGCGCCGATTCGGACGACGAGGTACCCAGCACCAGCAGCAGCTCATCCTTGAGGTAGCGGATCAGCTTGAGCACCGAGAAACCGCAGGCACGGGCCACGGCACCCAGAATCACCAGCACAAAGAGCAGCGAGGTGATGTAGAAGGTCGCGACCAGCTCGGCCAGGTTCAAGAGCGAGCCCAGACCGAACTTGCCGATCGTGAAAGCCATCGCGCCAAAGGCACCGATGGGCGCGAGCTTCATCACGATGTTGACCAACTTGAAGACGGGCTTGGTCAGCGATTCGAGCAGGTTGAGCACGGGCTTGCCGCTGTCACCGACCATGGCCAGCGACACGCCAAACAGCACTGCCACCAGCAGCACTTGCAAAATGTTGTCGCCGACAAAGGGGCTGATCAGCGTCTTGGGGATGATGTCCATGACAAAACCGGTCAGGGTCATGTCATGCGACTTGGCCACATAGGAGCTCACTTCCTTCTGGTCCAGATCGGCCACATTGATGTGCATGCCGGCGCCCGGCTGCATCACATTGGCCACGATCAGGCCCACGATCAGCGCCAGGGTCGAGAAGGTCAGGAAGTACACCATGGCCTTGCCAAACACGCGGCCCACGGTACTCAGGTGCGTCATGTTCGCAATGCCGGTCACGATGGTCAGAAAGATCACCGGCGCGATGATCATCTTGATCAGCTTGATGAACGCATCACCAAAGGGCTTCATCGCCGCACCATATTGGGGCTCGAAATGCCCCAACAAGACACCGATGGTGATACCGATAATCACCTGGAAGTACAAAGTCCGGTAAAAAGGCGGCGCCTGGACGGGCGCCTGGCTGGCGGTGGTATCAATCTGCATGGTGGGGCTCCAAAGATGCTCGGCACCAACTCGGTGCGCTGAGGCGCGTTTGTATCCCAGCCCTTACAGATTGCCCATTAGACATTAGTATTAGGCGCCGCCTTCCCAGAGCTACGGAAAACCCATACTTCGGGAAAATACCTAGGCCTCCGTTACACCTTAACTATGATTCCCCGCCGCTCCCTGCGATCCCTGTGGACCTTCTGCGCGGTGCTGATGAGCACGGTGGCTGCCGCTGCAGGCGCCTGGCACTGGATGCTGCAGCACAGCCTGGCCGAGGAAAACCTGCAGGCCCACCGCCAGCTCGTCCTATATGCGCAGGCGCTCAGCCAGCGCCTGGACCGCTACCGGGTGCTGCCCGATGTGCTGGCGCTCGACGCCGAGCTGCGCGAGGCGCTGACCCACCCGCAAAGCCCCGAGCAGGTGCTGCGCCTCAACCGCAAACTGGAGCAGGCCAACGGCGCGAGCCTGGCCTCCACCCTCACCTTGATCGATGCCCAGGGCGTGGCGCTGGCCGCCAGCAACTGGCGCAGCCCTTCGAGCAATGTGGGCGAGGACTACAGCTTTCGCCCCTATGTGCAACTGGCGCTGGCCCAGGACAAGGGCAGCTTCTACGGCATTGGCATGACCACTGGCGAGGCCGGTTATTTCCTCTCGCGCGCCATCAGCAGCGATGCCGGTGGCCAGCACCGGGTGCTGGGCCTGATCGCGATCAAGATCGTGCTGCTGGAGCTCGAGCGCGAATGGATCCAGAACCCCGACATCGTGCTGGCCAGCGATGCCAATGGCGTCGTGTTTCTGGCCAGCAACGAGGACTGGCGCTACCGCAAGCTCAAGCCCATCGATGCCCGTGCGCAGCAGGAGATGGACCGCACCCAGCAGTACCGCAGCCAGCCGCTCAAGCCCATGCGCTATGCGCAGGAGCAGCCGCTGGACGAAGGCGGCGCGCTGGTGCAGTGGCAGGACCCGGGCGTGGGCCGCAAGCTCTGGCAAACCGTGACCTTGCCCGAAACCGGCTGGCAGCTGCATATCCTGCATGATGTGGACAACAGCGTGGCGTCGGCCTGGTGGGCCGCTGGCGCGGCGGGCGGCAGCTGGCTGGCGCTGTCGCTGCTGCTGCTCTATGCGCGCCAGCGCCAGCGCCTGTCGGCCTTGCGCCAGCGCAGCCGCGAAGAGCTCGAGGCCCTCTTGAAGCAACACGCGCAGGAGCTGCGCACTGCGCAAGATGGCATCGTGGCCGCCGCCCACCAGGCCGATGCCGGCCACAGCCAGAGCCTGGAACACCTGCCCCAGGGCGTGGTGGTGATCGATGCCGCGCTGAACCTGGTCGCCTGGAACTCGCGCTACATGGAGCTGTTCCGGCTGCCGGCGGGCCTGTTGAAAGTGGGTATGCCGGTCGAGGAGCTGTACCGCTACAACGCGCGCCGGGGCCTGCTGGGCTCGGGCGACATCGACGAGGCCATCGAGCGGCGCATGCAGTTTTTGCGCAGCGGCAAGCCCCATGCGCGCGAGAGCGAAAAGGCCGACGGCACGGTACTGGAGATCCGCGGCAACCCCCTGCCCGATGGCGGTTTTGTGACCAGCTATGCCGACATCACCAGCTACAAGAACGCCGCGCGCGAGCTGCGCTCCCTGGCCGATGCGCTGGAAAAGCGCATTGCCGACCGCACCGAAGACCTGGCCCAGGCCAAGCGCGAGGCCGAGCAGGCCAACCGCTACAAATCCAAGTTTGTCGCCGCCGCCGTGCATGACCTGCTGCAGCCGCTGAACGCTGCGCGCGTGTTTGCCTCGCTGCTGCGCCAGCATGTGCAGGGCGACAAGGCCTTGCAGCTGGCCAGCGATGTCGAAGGTGCGCTGGCCTCGCAGGACGACATCCTGAACAGCCTGCTCGATATTGCACGCATGGAATCGGGCCAGCTCGAGGTGAACCGCCGCGACTTTGCGCTGCAGCCCATGCTGGCCCAGCTGGGCAGCAGCCTGGGCGTGCTGGCCCAGGGCCATGGCCTGCAGCTGCAGGTCATGGCCTGCCGCGCGGTGGTGCACAGCGACGAGGCGCTGCTGCGCCGCATCGTGCAGAACTTTCTCTCCAACGCCATCCGCTACACGCGCCAGGGCCGCATTGTGCTGGGCTGCCGCCGCGTCGGCCAGCATCTGCGCATCGAGGTGCATGACCAGGGCCCGGGCATCCCCGAGAGCCTGCACCGCGAGATTTTTGAAGAATTCCGCCGGCTGGAGACTGGCCGCCAGCATGAGCGCGGCGCCGGCCTGGGCCTGGCCATTGTCGAGCGCCTGGGGCGCCTGTTGCAGCACCCGATTGGCCTGCGCTCGGCGCTGGGCCGGGGTTCGGTCTTCTGGGTCGAGGTGCCATTGAGCCAAACCGCCTGGGCCCCGGAGCCCGCGCGCGAGCCCATGGAGGCAGCACCTGCGGTCGCCAACGCCGCACCGCTGCAAGGCGCCAGCGCCTGGTGCATTGGCCCGGCCGCCATCGCCGGCGCCGCCCCACTGCTGCAGCGCTGGGGCTGCCAGGTGGTGCACCAGGCCGATACCGACGCGGCCTTGGCACAGGCCCAAAGCTGCCAAGACGGGTGGCCGGCTTTGCTGGTGGTGGATGCGGCGCATGCCACGCCAGCAGCAGTCCGTGCTTTGCAGGCCTGCGGGCCCAAGGCGCCGGGCGTTGTCTGGCTCAGCACCGATGCGGGCCAGCAGGATGCCGCCAGCCAGCAGGCCAGTGCGCTGGGTTGGGGGGTGCTGACGCAGCCCGCGCGGCCGGCGGCGCTGCGTGCGCTGGTCGGCCAGCTGCTGCTACGCCAGCGCTGAATCGCCTGTGGGCAAGCCGCCATCGGCCTCCAGGTTTCGCACCAGCACGGCAACCTGGGTGCGGCTGTGGCAGCCGAGCTTTTTCAGGATCGCAGTCACATGCACCTTCACCGTGTGCTCGGTCACGCCCATCTCCTGCGCAATCTGCTTGTTGAGCAGGCCATCGGCGAGGTACAGCAGGGTCTTGAACTGGTGCGGTGTCAGCTGCGCCATGCGGGCGGCCAGCTCGGCGTCTTCCTGCGACAGCTCGGCGGCCATTGAGGGGAAGACCGTGTCGCCCTCCAGCACCGCCTCGATCGCTGCGGCGATCGCGTCGGCGGCGGCGGCCTTGGAGATAAAGCCCGAGGCGCCAAACTGCTGGGCGCGGCGGATGATGCGCGGGTGGTCGTTGGAGGAGATAACCACCACCGGCAGCTGCGGGTAGGCGCCGCGCACATGCAGCAGCGCCGAAAAGCCATGCGTGCCCGGCATCGTCAGATCGAGCAGCACCAGCTCGATGCCCGGGTGCGCCGCCAACGCCGCGCTGAGCGAGCTGGCACTGGAGGCTTCGAGCACCTCGAAGGCGCCAAAACGCCCCCGGATCACCTGCACCACGGCAGCGCGAAACAGGGGGTGGTCATCGGCAACAAGCAAGGCGGGAGGGGACATAGGCGATAGTCTGCCATGGCTTGGCTCCAACTGTGCGCCGCGCCCCCTCCCAAAGCCCGGCAGTGCGGTGGTGTTTAGACCTCAATCCATCGAGATCTTGGCCGCATCCACAATCGATTTCCAGTGCGCCGCATCGCGCGCGAGCAGCGGCTTGAACTCGGCCGGCGTCGAGCCCACAGGAATCAGGCCCATGTCCAGCAGGCGCTTGCTGATCTCGGGCATCTTGACGATGGCAGCCAGCTCGTTGCCCAGCTTGTCCACAATCGGCTGCGGGGTGCTGGCCGGTACAAAATAGCCAAACCAGCCATTGGCCTCAAAGCCGCTGTAGCCAGCCTCGGCCATCGTTGGCACATCGGGCAACGCCGGGTGGCGCTGCGCGCCCGTGACCGCCAGGATGCTGACCTTGTCCGATTTGATATGCGGGTAGGCAGCGGCCGCATCGATAAAAGCCGATTCGAGCTGGCCGCCGAGCATCGCCGCCATCTCCGGGCCCGAGCCCTGGTAAGGCACATGCACCATGTCGATGCCGGCTTTGAGCTTGAGCTGCTCGCCATGCAGGTGTGACGAGGTGGCATTGCCGTAGGAGCCATAGTTGAGCTTGCCCGGCTGGGCCTTGGCCTTGGCGACAAACTGCTGCAGGCTGGTGATGCCCGAGCTGCGCGGCACAAACACCAGGTCGGCCGACTTGACCGCCTGCGACACGGGCGCCAGATCGCTCAACTGGTAGGGCACCTTCTTGTACAGCGCCGGGATCTGCACCAGCGCGGTGATGCCCAGCAGCACCGTGTAGCCATCGCCCGGCGCCTTGGCCACCAGGTCGTTGCCCATCATGCCGCTGGCTCCGGGCTTGTTGTCCACAATCACCGGCTGGCCCCAGCGCTGCGACAGCTGGGTGCCCATCAGGCGGGCAATGATGTCGGTGCCCCCTCCTGCGGGGTAGGGCACCACCAGGCGGATGGGCTTGCTGGGGTAGTTGTCAGCGGCCAGGGCGCTGCCCGTGGCGAGCATCAGGGCAGCGCAGGCGGCAGTGGTGAGCACACGGCCCAGGGCCGAGCGGCGGTTTTGCATGGTTTGTCTCCTTGTTGCTGGTTATGCCGCTGGCGCGCTCTGTGGCGTGCTCGGGGCGCTGGTCATGGTCAAAGCGTTCTGGCAATGATTTCCTTCATGATCTCGTCGCTGCCGCCGTAGATGCGGCCAATGCGGGCATCGGTCCAGGCCCGGCCGACCTGGTACTCGGTCATATAGCCGTAGCCGCCGTGCAGCTGCAAAAATTCGTCAAGCAGCTTGTTCTGCAGCGCCGTCGCATTGAGCTTGACCATCGCTGCGCGGTCCGGTGTCAGCTCGCGCGTCAGGTGCAGGCGCATGCAGTCATCGACAAACACGCGCAACATCGTCGCCTGGGCCTTGGCCTCGGCCAGCTTGAAGCGGGTGTTCTGGAACTCAAACACCGTCTGGCCAAAGGCCTTGCGCTCGCGGGTGTAGTCCACGGTCTTTTGCAAGAAGGCCTCGATCGACATCGCAGCGCGCACCGCCACCACCAGGCGCTCCTGCGCGAGCTCGTGCATCAGGTACTTGAAGCCCATGTTCTCTTCGCCCAGCAGGTTGTCCACCGGCACGCGCACGTTGTCAAAGAACAGCTCCGAGGTGTCCTGCGCCATGAGACCGATCTTCTCGAGCTTGCGGCCCTTGGCAAAACCGGGCGTGCCGTCTTCCACCACGATCAGCGATACGCCCTTGGCCCCCAGATCGGGCGCCGTCTTGCAGACCACGACGACGATCTCGGCATTGATGCCGTTGGTGATAAAGGTCTTGGCGCCATTGATCACATAGTGATCGCCGTCACGCTTGGCCGTGGTGCGCACCGATTTGAGGTCGCTGCCCGCGCCGGGCTCGGTCATCGCAATCGCGCCGATCATCTCGCCCGCTGCCATCTTGGGCAGCCAGCGGTCCTTCTGCGCGCTGTTGCCATAGGCATGGATATAGGGCGCCACGATGTCCGAGTGCAGCGGAAAGCCCAGGCCGCTGGCACCCGTGCGGGCAATCTCTTCGATCAGCACCGCCGCATGGCCAAAATCGCCCCCGCTGCCATAGGGTTCGGGCAGCATGGTGTTGAGCAAGCCCTCGCGGCCTGCCTTGCGCCAGACCTCCTTGGGCACAATGCCATCGCGCTCCCACTGCGCATGGAAGGGCACGATCTCCTTGTCAAAGAAATGGCGGACGGCATCACGAAATTGCACATGGTCTTCGCGGAACACGCTGCGTTGGGTCAGGTCTTGCATGGTGGTCAAAGGGTGAAAGGAAGAGAAATGAATGAGGGGCATCAGCCCTGGGGGCCGCTGCTACTGCGCAGGCCAAAACCCGCCTGCGGCGCCTCCTTGAAACGGTCCTTGAGCACGCGGCGCAGCAGCTTGCCGGTCTCCAGCCGGGGCAGGCTGGCCTCAAACACCAGGCGCTGGGGCCGCTTGACCTTGGACAGGCTGCCAGCGGCCTGGTCGACGATCGCGCGGGCCATGGCCTCGTCGGGCGCAAAGCCGGGCTTGAGTACCACGACGGCCAGGGTCTGCTCGCCAAAGTCCTCATCGGGCACGCCAACCACGGCCACCTCTTCCACGGCGGCATGCTGGGCCAGCGCGTTCTCAATCTCTTGCGGATAGAGGTTGACCCCGCCCGACAAAATCAGATCGGCGCGCCGGTCGCTCAGGAACAGAAAGCCTTCGGCATCGACATGGCCGATGTCGCCATAGGTGGCCCAGCCGCGCGCGTCGATGGCCTCGCGCGTCTTGCGCTCGTCATTGAGGTACTGGAAAGCGCCGCCGCCCGAGAAATACACGCGGCCCACCTCGCCGACCCCCAGCTCCTGGCCGTCGTCGCCAATGATATGCAGCTGGCCGCTGATGGCCCGGCCCACCGAGCCCGGCCGTGCACGCCATTGGGCCGAGTCGATCAAGGTGGTGCCGCAGCCTTCGGAGCCGGCGTAGTACTCCAGCAAGATGTCGCCCCACCAGTCCAGCATGCCTTGCTTGACGGCCACCGGGCAGGGCGCTGCCGCATGGATCGCCACGCGGTGGCTGTCCAGCCGGTAGCGGCGCTTGACCTCATCAGGGAGCTTGAGCAGGCGCCCCAGCATCGTCGGCACCCACTGGCTGTGCGTGACCTGGTAGCGCTCGATCAGCGCCAGCGCCTGCTCGGGGTCGAAGCGGCTCATGATGATGGCCGAGCCGCCGACATCCAGGGTGCGCAGGCTGTAGCGCAAGGGCGCTGCATGGTAGAGCGGCGCGGGCGAGAGGTAGACGGCGTCTTCATCAAACCGCATGCTGCGCATCCAGGCGGCGACCTCGGGATCGCGCTGCTGCCGATAGGCCGCTGCCAGCAGCGGCTTTTTGATGCCCTTGGGCCGGCCGGTGGTGCCGCTGGAATAGAGCAGATCGCGGCCCAGCGGGCGCGTGGCCAGGTCGATCTGCGCGCCCTGGGGCACGGCGGCCAGCGCATCGGCCAGGGGCGCCACGCCGGGCGTATCGCCATCGACCGAATAGCAGGCCAGCGCCAGGCCCTGCACGGCCTCCTGCGCGGTCGGCCAGGTCTTGCTGGAGACCAGCAGCATCCGGGCGCCGCTGTCCTGGGCGATATAGGCCACCTCGGCGGCCGTCAGGTGCGTGCTGATGACGGCCGCATACAGGCCGGCCAGCCGGGCGGCCAGCACCAGCTGCACGATCTCATAGCGGTTCTCCAGCAGCACCGCGATGGTCTCTTCGGCCTGCAGCCCCTGCTGCGCCAGCCACTGCGCCATCTGCTGGGCCCCCTGCGCTATCTCGCCTGCGGTGTAGCGCCTGCCGCTGTCGGCCTGCGTCAAAACCACCCGCTCGGGCTGGGCCTGGGCCCAGCTGAAGAAGTTGTGCATCTCCTCGGTCTCCGTGGTGCACAGGAGAGCGCTGCACGCAATCACCTGTGTTACATCTTTACTCTAATTTTGAATCAGTCGTCTCGAATTTCGAGATTTCACGGACAGTATCTGGCGTTTATTCGGAAATTTACTGCGGGTAAATACCAGTAGGTATTCGGTTTTTTGAAACCTATTATTAATTTAATGATCCACAAGTCTCATTAAATAATGAAAACACCCGTCATAGTCGATGCCATCCGCAGCCCCATGGCCCGGGCCAAGCCCGATGGCGCCCTGGCCGAACTCCACCCGGTTGATCTGCTCTCCCAGGTGCTGGAGCAACTGGTGGCGCGCAACCAGTTGGACCCCGCGACCGTCGATGACGTGATCTGCGGCTGCGTCAGCCAGGCCGGCGAGCAGGCCGGCACGCCCGGGCGCCTGGCCTGGCTGGCAGCCGGCCTGCCCGCCCATGTGCCCTCGACCACCATCGACCGCAAGTGCGGCTCCAGCCAGCAGGCGGTGCACTTTGCCGCCCAGGCCATCATGTCCGGCACGCAGGACATCGTTATCGCCTGCGGTGTTGAATCGATGAGCCGGGTGCCGATGGGCAGCTCGCGCATGGGCAAGAACACCACCGGCGCGCGTTTTGACGAGCGCTATGCACCGGGCCTCGTGGGCCAGGGCGTGTCGGCCGATCTGGTGGCCGCCAAATGGGGCCTGTCGCGCAGCGACCTGGATGCCTATGCCGCCCGCTCGCACCAGCGCGCCCATGCCGCGCAAAGCAGCGGCGCGTTTGCACGCGAGATCGTGCCCATCCGCAGCCCGCTCGGCCTCGTCAGTGCCGACGAGACCATCCGCGCCAGCACCACGGCCGAGAAGCTCGCCGGCCTCAAGGCCGTGTTCGAGAACGAAGAGCTCTCGGCCCGTTTCCCGCAGATCCAGTGGAGCACCACCGCCGGCAATGCCTCGCAGATGACCGATGGCGCCAGCGCCATGCTGATCATGAGCGAGGAGCGCGCGCTGCAGCTGGGCCTGCGCCCGCGCGCCCGCTTTGTGGCCTTTGATGTTGTGGGCGACGACCCGCTCTACATGCTGACCGCCCCCATCCCGGCCACCCAGCGCGTGCTGGCCAAGGCGCGCATGCAGCTGGCCGACATTGCGCACTACGAGATCAACGAAGCCTTTGCCTCGGTGCCGCTGGCCTGGCAAAAGGAGCTGGGTGCCGACGGCGAACGCCTGAACCCGCGCGGCGGCGCCATTGCGCTGGGCCACCCGCTGGGCGCATCGGGCATCCGGCTGATGACCACGATGCTGCATGCGCTCGAAGACAGCGGCCAGCGCTATGGCCTGCAGTCGATGTGCGAGGCCGGAGGCATGGCCAACGCCACGATTATTGAGGTGCTGCGCTAAAAGCCTCACAGCCCTCCGGGCTCCATCGGATTGAACGTTTGAACTGACAAGGATTGTTGAGATGCAATTGACTAAAGGAATGACCGCCCTCGTGACCGGCGGCGTATCGGGGCTGGGCGAAGCCAGTGCCGTAGCCCTCTTGGAGCGCGGCCTGAACGTGGTGGCGGTGGACCTGAACGAAGAGCGCGGCGCGGCCATGGAAAAGCAGTACGGCGGCCAGCTCCAATTCATCAAGGCCGATGTGGCCGATGCCGAGCAGATGCAAAAGGCGGTGTCGGCCGCCCAGGCCTGGGGCCAGTTCCGTGCGCTGGTGCATTGCGCCGGCATCGGCGGCCCGGTGCGTTTGATCGAGAAGGACGGCAGCCCCGGCTCGCTGGAAAAGTACACCAACATCATCCGCATCAACCAGATCGGCACCTTCAACACCCTGCGCCTCTCGGCCGTGGCGATGGCCCAGAACGAGCCGGTCGAAGGCGAGCGCGGCGCCTGCGTGCTGACCGCCTCGGTCGCGGGCTACGAAGGCCAGATTGGCCAGATCCCCTATGCCTCGTCCAAGGCCGCCGTCATCGGCATGACCATCGTCGCCGCCCGCGATCTGGCCTCCAAGATGATCCGCGTCTGCACCATTGCGCCGGGCCTGTTCGACACCCCCATTCTCGCCAAGCTGCCCGAGAACGTGCGCCAGTCGCTGGCCGCCTCGGTCCCCAACCCGGCCCGCCTGGGCCGCCCGCCCGAGTATGCGATGACGGCGCTGCACATTCTGGAGAACCCGATGCTGAACGGCGAAACCATCCGCCTGGATGGCGCCATCCGCATGCAACCGCGTTGAGGCGCACTGCCCTGCACCCAACAGTCTGTTGAAAGGTCCCCATGTCTGGCTCTGATACCGCAGAACTCCTGGTCGAAACCCGCGGCCCGGTGCTCATCATGCAGCTCAACCGCCCCCAGGCGCGCAATGCCGCCACCCTGGAGATGGCCGAGGCGATGGCCAGCGCGCTCGATGCGCTGGACAGCCAGCCGGACCTCAGGGTCGGCATCATCACCGGCGCGGGCGGCAGCTTTTGCGCAGGCATGGACCTCAAGGGCTTTTTGCAGGGCAAGCGCCCCAGCCTGCCGGGGCGCGGCTTTTGCGGGCTGACGATGCGGCCGCCGGCCAAGCCGCTGATCGCGGCGGTGGAAGGCTATGCGCTGGCCGGCGGCTTTGAGCTGGCGCTCGCCTGCGACCTGATCGTTGCCGCGCGCGACGCCCAATTTGGCCTGCCCGAAGTCAAGCGGGGCCTGGCCGCATCGGCCGGTGGCCTGCTGCGCCTGCCCAAACGCCTGCCCTACCACGTGGCGATGGAGTGCATTCTGACGGGCGACATGTTTGGCGCCGAGCGCTTTGCCCAGCTGGGCCTGGTCAACCGTTTGACCGCGCCCGGCGGCGCACTCGATGCCGCGCTGGCACTGGCCCAGACCATTGCCGCCAACGGTCCGCTGGCAGTCGCCGCGAGCAAGCAGGTAGCCAGCCAGTCGGGTGAATGGCCGCTGGCGGAGATGTTCGACCGCCAGGCCGTCATCACCGCGCCGGTCTTCAGCTCGCAGGACGCGCGCGAAGGCGCAGCCGCCTTTGCGGAAAAACGCCCACCGGTCTGGAAAGGTGCCTGAACCCCGTCCAGCCCGGAACTCTCAGTTGCACAGCCCTAGACGCGCCACAGAAGCGCGCAGCAGGAGACAAAACCATGCCACGTACCAGCCATCCACGCCAGCCCCTGCGGGCCTTGGCGGCCCTGGCGCTGCTCGCCAGCGCGCTCAGCGCCCATGCCGAGGCCAACTGGCCCACGCGCACCATCACCTTGATCGTGCCCGGCGCCGCAGGCGGATCGACCGATATCCCGGCGCGCCTGCTGGCGCAAAAGCTGGGCCAGCGCCTGGGCCAGCCGGTGATCGTCGACAACAAGCCGGGCGCCGGGGGCAGCCTGGGCGCCAGCCTGGTCGCGCGCGCCCAGCCCGATGGCTACACCGTGCTGGTGGGCAACAGCGGCTCCAATGCCATCAACTACACGGCCTATAAAAAGCTCAGCTACAAGCCCGGCGACTTTGCCCCGCTGACCGACATGATCTCGTTTGCCAACGTGCTGGTCGTGCCCGCCAAGTCGCCGATCCAGAGCCTGGATGCGCTGGTGGCGGCGGCCAAGGCGCAGCCGGGCAAGCTGTCGTTCTCGTCCGCCGGTGTGGGCCAGACCACGCACCTGATGGGCGAGCTCTTTAAGGAGCGCACCGGCACCGATGTGGTCCATATCCCCTACAAGGGATCGGCCCCCGGCACCATGGCGATCGTGACTGGCGAGACCCAGTTCATGTTCGACAACATGACCGCCTCCCTGGTCCATATCAACGACGGCAAGCTGCGCCCGCTGGCTGTTACAGGCGACCAGCGCGAGCCCGATCTGCCCGAGGTGCCGACGATGACCGAGCTGGGCATGCGCAACTTCAACCAGGTCGGTTGGATGGGCTTCTTCGTGCCCGCCAAGACCCCGCCCGAGGTGCAGAAAAAGCTGGCCGAGAACCTGCAGGCCGTCTTGCATGACCCCGACATCATGCGCCGCTACCGCGAGCTGGGCGGGCGCCCGGGCGGCATGCCGCAAGCCGGTTTTGCCAAGTTGGTGGCCGATGACCAGCAGACCTGGGGCGCGCTGATCCAAAGCCAGCAGTTGCAGCTGGATTGAGGCGAGCTGACGATGCCTGACACCTCCACCTCCACCTCCACCTCCACCGCTTCCCCACGCCCTGCGCTGCCGTTCTACTGGCCCAAAGGCGTCTCGCGCGATCTGCGCGTGCCCCGCATCACGCTGGACGACAACCTGAGCGCCTCGGCCCAGCGCTACCCCGACAAGGCCGCCATCATCTACGCGGGCGCCAACACCAGCTATGCCCAGCTGCTGGGCCAGGTGGAGGCGCTGGCCGGCTTCTTGCAGCAACGCCTGCAACTGGCACCGGGCCAGCGCGTGCTGCTGCAAAGCCAGAACTGCCCGCAGTTCGTCATCGCCTGCTATGCCATCTTCCGCGCCGGCGGCGTGGTGGTGCCGGTGAGCGCGATGACCACCGCCACCGAGCTGCGCTACTACGCCGACAACAGCGGCGCGCGCCTGGCCATCGTCGCCCAGGAGCTGTTGGCCAGCGCCCAGCCCTGTGTGGACGAGGGCCTGCTCGATGCGGTGATCGTCCACGCTTACAGCGACGCGCTGCCCACCACGCCGCCACCTGATGCCCTGCCCGACGTGGTGACCGCGCCGCGCCAGCCGCTGCCTGCCGGCCCCTACCATGGCTTTGCCGCAGCGCTGGCGCTGCAGCTGGCGCCTGGCCCGCGTGTGGCGCAGGCGGGCATGCTCGCCACCATCCCCTATACCTCGGGCACCACCGGCCACCCCAAGGGCTGCATGCACAGCCACCATTCGGTGCTGGCGTCGCTCACCGGCTCGCGCCTGTGGCGCGGCTTCAATGACGACCTGGTGTTTCTGTCGGTCGCGCCGATGTTCCACATGCTGGGCACGCAGTACGGCATGAACATGCCCATTGCCGTGGGTGGCACCGTGGTGATGATGCCGCGCTGGGATGCGCTGCTGGCTGCCCGGCTGATCGAGCGCCACCAGGTCACCGCCTGGACCGCGCCGCCCAGCATGGTGATCGACCTGTTCAGCCAAGCCGCTGCCCATGGGCTGGACCTGTCGAGCCTGGCCATGCTGGCCGGCGGCGGCGCGGCCATGCCCGAGGCCGTCTCGCAGATGCTGGCCGAGCGCTATGGCCTGCACTACAGCGAGGGCTATGGCCTGACCGAGACCGCCGCTTTCTTGCATGCCAACCCGCCGGGCCACACCAAGCGCCAGTGCCTGGGCGTGCCCACCCAGGGCGTGCATTCGATGGTCGTTGACCCCGAAACGCTGGAAGAGCTGCCCGCTGGCGAAGTGGGCGAGCTGGTCTCTAGCGGCGCGCAGGTGATGCAGGGCTACTGGCGCAATGACGAGGCCAACCGCGAGGCCTTTTTCGAGCGCCATGGCCGGCGCTACTTTCGCACTGGCGACCTGGCCTCGGTGGACGCGGACGGTTATTACTTCATGCGCGACCGCTTGAAACGCATGATCAATGCCAATGGCTACAAGGTCTGGCCCGCCGAGGTCGAGAACATGCTCTACAGCCACCCGGCCGTGCTCGAAGCCTGCGTGATCGCCGTGCCCGATGCCAAACGCGGCGAATCGGTCAAGGCCCTGGTGGTGCTACGCCCCGGCGCGCAGGCCTCGGCGGACGAGATCATCGGCTGGAGCCGCGCACAGATGGCCGCCTACAAGGTGCCGCGCGCGGTGGACTTTCTCGCCGCGCTGCCCAAATCCGCCACCGGCAAGATCCAGTGGCGCGCACTGCAGGAGGCGGCGCAGCAAGCCGCCGCCCCCTCCCATTCTTTGCATACGGAACACCCATGAGCTCTTTCTCCTTTCGCCACCAGCATGTGTTTGTCTCAGGCGGCAGCAGTGGCATCAACCTGGGCATTGCCAAGGCCTTCGCCCGCGCGGGCGCGCATGTCGTGGTCATGAGCCGCTCGGCCGACAAGGTGGCCCAGGCCGCCGCCGAGCTGGAGGCGCTGGGCGCCCAGGCCCTGGGCCTGAGCGCCGATGTGCGCGACCCAGCCGCCGTGCAGGCCGCGCTGGAACAGGCCCATGCCCGCTTTGGCCCCATCGATGTGCTGGTCTCGGGCGCGGCGGGCAACTTCATTGCGCCGGCCAAGGACCTGTCGCCCAACGGCTTCAAGACCGTTGTCGACATCGACCTCAATGGCAGCTTCCATGTGCTGCGCCTGGCCTACCCGATGCTGCGCAAGCCCGGCGCCAGCGTCATCAACATCTCGGCGCCGCAAGGCGTGAACCCGACGATGTACCAGGTGCATGCCTGCGCGGCCAAGGCCGGCATCGACATGATGACCAAGGTGCTGGCACTGGAATGGGGCGAGGACGGCATCCGCGTCAACAGCATCTCGCCCGGCCCCATCGGTGATACCGAGGGCATGCGGCGCCTGGCGCCCACCGCCGATGCGCTCGAGCGCGCCGTCTCCACGGTGCCGCTGCTGCGCATGGGCAGCACCGATGACGTCGCCCACATGGCGCTGTTCCTGTCGTCCGCGCTGGCCAGCTATGTGACCGGCGCCATCATCCCGGTCGATGGCGGCGCCGCGCTGCGTGGCGGGCGTGACATGCGCGCCTCGTACGTGCCCCGGAGCGCCGCATGAGCCGCCACTACGAACGCATCATTTTTGAGCGCCAGGACGGCGTGGCCACCTTGCGCTTCAACTACCCGGCCAAGCGCAACGCCTTTGACCCGCAGATGCGCGAGGAGATGGCCGAGGTGGTGCGCCTGGTGCAGACCGATGCCAGCCTGCGCGCGCTGGTGCTGACCGGCGTGGGCGAGCACTTTTGCTCGGGCGGTGACCTGGGCAATATTGCAGCATCTGGCCTGGACAATGCCGGCTGGCGCGCGCGGCTGTCCAGCCTGCACCACTGGCTCAAGGACCTGATGCTGCTGGACAAACCGGTGATTGCCGCGGTGGACGGCGCCGCCTATGGTGCGGGTTTTAGCCTGGCCTTGGCGGCGGACTTCATCATTGCGTCCGACCGGGCGCGCTTTGCGATGTCGTTTATCCGCGTCGGCGTGGTGCCCGACTGCGCGGCCTTCTACACCTTGCCGCGCGTCGTGGGCGTGCAGCGCGCGCGGGAGCTGATGCTCTCGGGCCGCGAGGTCTCGGCGCAAGAGGCCTTGCAGCTGGGCATTGCCAGCGAGCTGGTCGCCCCCGGGCAGCTGCAGGCACGGGCCCAGGCGATTGCGCACTGCTTTGTGGACGCATCGCCGGTGGCGCTGAGCTTGATCAAACGCTCGCTCGCGATGGCGGCGAACGACTTGCCCGCGCTGCTGGAGCAAGAGGCGAACGCCCAAGCGCTGGCCATGGGTACGGCCCAGCACCGCGAGGCCGTGCAGGCCTTTTTGAACAAGCAGCCTGCGCCCTTCCAGTGGCCTGCGCGAAGCTGAAAAAGCCCGCTTATTCGTTGCTGGCGCTGCCGCGCGTTTTGGGCGGCTCCATCGCATTGCGGCGGCTCATCCCTGCCCGCCCGGCCTTGCTCCAGTCATAGTGCTCGCCATCGGGCGTGCGGCCGTCTTCAACGGCGGCCACCCCTATTTGCCCGACCATGTCGCGCAGCTCGGACGACATCACCACATGCGCATGGCGCGGGTCGGCACGCAGGCGCTGGCATTGCGCCAGCGCCTCGCTCATCTGCTTGTCGCTATAGGCCAGGCACTGCGGCTGCCAGTCGGGCGGCACGCCCTCGGCATCCTCGGCCTTGTTGCGCAGGTAAAAAACCACGATGCCCATCGGCAGGTCCCTTCATCGGTGCCCAGCCAGACCTTGTCTGGGCAGCGCATTGTCGCACCTTGGGAAGCTTAGCGGCGCCAGGCGGCGCTGGCATCGCCTGCAGCCACCAACGCCAGCACGGCCTCGGTATGCGCGCCAGCGACACACATCTCGGGGGTGTCATAGGCCTGGCCGTCAAAGCGCGGTGCGGGCGCTGCCTGCAAAACACCACCTTGCTCGTGGTACACACCACGCGCCTGCATATGCGGGTGGCCAGCGGCCTCCAAGGGGCTCAATACAGCGCCAAAGCAGACATCGCTGCCCTCGAACACCTGCTGCCAGTGCGCGCGCGGCTCGGTGATGAACAGCGCCTGCAGGCGCGCACGGCGGCGCGGCCACAGCGCCTTGTCCCATTGCGACTGGGGCGCGGCAAAGTCTGGGTCATCGGCCAGGCCCAAGGTCTGCAGCAGCAGCGCATAGAACTGCGGCTCGATGCTGCCAATGGTGATGTGCTGGCCATCGGCGCAGACATAGGTCTCGTAGAACGGCGCGCTGTCATGGATGCTCTGGCCGCGCACATCAGCCACGATGCCGCGCTGGCGGGCGCTGAGCGCCAGGTTCAGCATATGGGCGGCGCCATCGACAATGGCAGCATCCACCACGCAGCCCTTGCCGCTGCTGCGCGCCTGGATCACACCGGCGAGCAGGCCGGTCATCAGGTAGAGCGCGCCGCCGCCGATATCGCCCACCATCGCAAACGACGACACGGGCCGCGCATCGGCCGGGCTGCAGCCCCAGAGCGCACCTGAGACCGCTGCGTAATTGTTGTCATGGCCGGCGCGCGGGGCCAGCGGGCCGCTCTGGCCCCAGCCGGTCATGCGGCCATAGACGAGGGCCGGATTGATGGCATGGCACTCGGCCGGGCCCAGGCCCAGGCGCTCCATCACGCCGGGGCGCATGCCTTCGATCAGCACATCGGCCCCTTGCACCAGGGCCAGCACCAGGGCCTTGCCCTCGGGGCTTTTCAGGTCGGCAAACACCGAGCGCTTGCCCCGGTTGAGCAGGTTGCCCGTCGGCGCTGCGCCCTTTTCCTCGCGCACGATGGAGATCACATCGGCGCCCAGGTCGGCCAGGTGCATCGCGCAAAACGGGCCCGGTCCCAGGCCACCAATCTCCAGCACCTTGATGCCGTCCAATACTTTCATGCTTGTCTCCTGTGGTTGTTGTTTGCGTTGCGCCTTCAGGTCCGGCCAGGTAGATCTGGCCGGGCAGGCCCCGCCGGGTTAGGTCAGGATAGGCTGGAAGTACCAATCAGCCCTTCGAGCGAGCGCACCAGGGTCACCAGGCGCGGGCCGATGTCGGTCTCCAGCTCGCGGCTCTTGGGGTTGTAGGTGGGGACCGAGGCGCCAAACACCCAGCGCTCGCCATCGATGGGCTGCGACAGCGGCACGGCGATCGACAGAATCTCGCGGTGCAGATCGCCATGGCTGCGGCAAAAGCCGTGAAGGGCCAGGTCCTGGCGCGCATCGTCCAGGCGCTCGCGCAGCAGCGCAGCACGCTCGGGCGCGCGGCCATCCAATTCGTCCAGATAGGCCTGGCGCTCGGCTTCGCTCTGGCCCAGCAGGTAGGCGCGGCCCGTCGCTGTGCGCACCAAGGAGACGGCCACGCCGATCTCGGGCGTGAAGACCTTGTTGTCCATGCCATTGGCCAGCTCGGCCAGCACCAGGCGCCGGCCCTCACCGACGGCCAGCTGGATCTGGCCGCCCATGTAGTTGGCCAGCTCCTGCATCTGCGGGCGGGCAAACTGGCGTACCGTCATGCGCGATAGCAGCGGCGAGGCCAGGTTCAGCACTCCTATGCCCAGCACGTATTTGGACAGGCGCTCCGAATAGCGCAGCAGGCCCAGCTCGCACAGGGTCTCGGTCAGGCGGAACAAGGTCGGTTTGGGCAAACCCGTCAGGTCCATCAGCTCTTTGCCACTGAGTTCTTGCTGCTTGTTGTTAAAGCACTGCAAAATACTGACGCCGCGCACCAAGGCGCTGACCAGTTTTCCATCCGCTTCAGAATTCATATTTCAGTATATAAGTTACTTATTACGAGACTAATGTCTCAATTTATGAAATTCTAATCGGGAATGATCCGCTATGGGCAGCTTGCATGCTCGCTTGCTGCCCCCAGCCGCCTACGTGGCGGTTATCTGCAACACTCCCACCGATGAGCCTGAACCAATACGGCATGCCCTCACGCGTGCCCGCCATTGCCGAAATTGGCCGCCTGCTGGCCGGGCAGCAGCTGTCTGCCGCAGAGCAGCAGCGGGCGCTGGACCTGCTGGTGCAAGACCATGCCGATCTGGACGAGGTCGAAAGCCAGGCCGCCCTCTGGGCCATCGCCCAGCTGGGGCGCAGCGAGGCTGCATGCGCAGCGCTTCTGGCCTGCGCCGACATCTGGCTGCACAGCGCCGAGCTGGCCGCCTCGTTTTTGGATGGCTATACCCAGGTCTGCGGCAACACCATCGTGCCCGCTGCAGCGCCGGCCTTTGCCCAGCTGCAGCAACTGGCGCAGCACGACCCTGAACTGGCCGCCCGCCTGCCTCTGTTTGAGAAAGCCCCTTGATGTCCCTGCTGACCACCACCGCCTTGTTTGTGCTGACGGCAATTGCCGAGATCGTGGGCTGCTACCTGCCCTATCTCTGGCTCAAGGACAAGGCGCCGGTCTGGGTGCTGCTGCCCGCGGCGCTGGCGCTGCTGGCCTTTGTCTGGCTGCTGAGCCTGCACCCGACCGCATCGGGCCGGGTCTATGCCGCGTATGGCGGGGTCTATGTGACGACGGCAATTGCCTGGCTGTGGCTGGTCGATGGCATCCGCCCCAGCAGCTGGGATATCGCCGGCGTGCTGCTGTGCCTGGCCGGCATGGGTGTGATCATGCTGGGCGCGGCGCAGCGTTAAACCTGCGCCTGCCTGGTTTTAGCCTTGGTTGGCAGCGCGGCGCGCCTGCACCGCTTGCGCCAGCTGGGCCAGCACCGGCACGGTCTGCTCCATGCTGATGCAGGCATCGGTGAGCGAGACACCATAGGCGAGCGGCTGGCCTTCTACGATGTCCTGCCGGCCTTCGTGGATATGGCTCTCGATCATCACGCCGGTGATGCGGCGGTCGCCCCCTGCCACCTGCTGGGCCACATCGGCGGCCACCTCGATCTGGCGGCGGTGCTGCTTGCTGCTGTTGGCATGCGACAGGTCGATCATCACCTGCTCGCGCAGGCCACCCTTGGCCAGCACCTCGCAGGCGGCCTGCACATCGGCCGCGCTGTAGTTGGGCTGCTTGCCGCCGCGCAGGATGATGTGGCAGTCCTGGTTGCCCCGGGTCTCGAAGATGGCGCTCTGACCCATCTTGGTCATGCCCATGAAGGCATGCTCGGACTGCGCCGCCAAAATCGCGTCGCTCGCCACCTTGACGCCGCCATCGGTGCCGTTCTTGAAGCCCACCGGGCAGGACAGGCCGCTGGCCAGCTGGCGGTGGCTCTGGCTTTCGGTGGTGCGCGCACCAATGGCGCCCCAGCTGACCAGGTCGCTGATGAACTGCGGCGAGAGCAGGTCCAAAAACTCGGTGCCGGCTGGCAGGCCCAGCGCCAGAATATCGAGCAGCAGGCGGCGCGCCAGTTCCAGCCCCTCGTTGACGGCAAAGCTGCCATCGAGGTGCGGGTCGTTGATATAGCCCTTCCAGCCCACCGTCGTGCGCGGCTTCTCGAAGTACACGCGCATCACCACCAGCAGGTCATCCTTCAAAGCCTCGGCCTGCACCTTGAGCTGGCGGGCATAGTCCATTGCCAGGTCATGGTCGTGGATGGAGCAAGGGCCCACCACGACGACCAGGCGGTCGTCCTGCCCGTGCAGGATCTTGGAGATGGCCGCGCGGCTCGATTCCACCAGCTGGTAGGCCTCGTCGGTGATCGGCAGCCACTCCTCGAGCAAGGCGGGCGTGATCAGCGGCCGCACCACCTTGATGCGGGTGTCATCGATGCGGGTCTTGTCAACCGTGGAAAGCCGGGACGGGGACTTGCGAGGCACGGTGCCTGCAGCGGTAGAGGAATCGGTCATCCCGCTATTGTCGCAGGGCCTGCAAACACGTTCACGGGCCTAAGGCATCCCCGCTGCAGCCACCCGCAGGCCATTAGGAAGAGGACAGCTTCATCAGTACCAAACCGCTGACAATCAGCAAGGCCGCCACGACGCGCATCGGTGTCAGCGCCTCGCCCAGCACGGTGATGCCCACGATAAAGGCACCTACGGCACCAATGCCCGTCCAGATCGTATAGGCCGTGCCCAGCGGCAGGCTGCGCATCGCGACCGACAGCAGACCAAAGCTGGCAATCATTGCTACCAGCGTGATCGCGCTGTATTTGATATTGGTAAAACCATGGGACTGCTTCATCGTGAACGCCCACACCACTTCCAGCACACCGGCAACCAGCAAATACACCCAGGCCATATCGAACTCCTTGAACAAAGGGAAATTTGGAATGGCCAGGCCGTCCTGGCGGTGGTGCGCGCCGCTGCTGCAGCGCCATGCAGGGCCGTCCCTGCGCAATGGGTCCCATGATAGCGGCGCGCGCCCAGACCGGCCGCACAGGCCGCGCATCGCCCGCCAGGCCATGGGTGGTTGGGGCGCAACAGTTGAAGCCGCGCCCGCCCTGTGCTGGCGCGGGCGCTCAGGCCAGCGCTTGGGCCTCGGCAGGCTCCATCTGCAGCAAGTTGCCCACGGTGGCGCCGTAGTAGGTGGCCACTCGTTTGCGCTGCTTGAGCACCGCCTTGTCCTTGCTCACCAGCAAGGCCTGGTGCTGGCTGGCCAGGTCCAGAAAATGCTGGTCGTCCGGATCGGTGCAGCTAAAGCGAATCTTGGGCGCGGCATCGACATACTGCACTGCGGCATCAAAGGCGGCCATTACGCCCTCGGGCGTCTTGCCGTAGTAGCTCACGCGCGGAGCGATCTGGCTGTAGTGCAGCACGCGTTCGAGCTCGATGCGCTGGGCCTCGTCGGCAATCCAGCGCAGCGCGCCCTGGGCCACCAGCGTGCGGATCGGCGGGATATGCGGGTCATCGAAGATCAGCATGTCGAGCACCACATTGGTGTCCAGCACCACCGGCCGGGGAAGCGGTCCGGTGTAACCTTCATTGCACGTTGGCCACTTGAGCACCACCTTCATGGTTGACCGCCTGGCGCGGGCTGCTCTCCCCGGGGCTTGAGCGCCCCCTTGATCATGTCAAAGCGGAACAAGCGGCACTCGATCGGGCCATTCCACATGGGGGTGCGGCGCGATTCCTTCAGGCGCATCTTGCCGGGCAGCTTCAGATCGGGGGTCAGCAGCCAGGCGCTCCAGCCGCTGTAGTTCTTTTTCCAGTGGCTGGCCAGCTGGGTGAAGAACTCGCCGCCATCTTCGGTCTGCGCCGTCTCGCGCCCTGCGCGCTCGACATGGCCCATGCGCTCGGCCGCATTGCGGCCGGCAGCGCCCGCCGCCGCGATACGCTCGCCATACGGCGGGTTGAGCAGCATCATGCCGGGCTGCTCGCAGGGGGGCATGCGCTGCAGCGCATCGCCGCCGCGCAGCTCGATGGTCTCGGCCACACCGGCGCGCTCGGCATTGCGCTGGGCAAAATCGACCATCCGGAACGAGATGTCCGAGCCATAGATGCCCACCGGGCTCTGGGGCAGGATCTGGCGCTCGGCCTCGTCCAGCATCGCCTCCCAGACATGGCGCTGGAAAGGCACGAGCTTTTCAAACGCAAAGCGGCGCAGGATGCCGGCCGGGATCTTGCGCGCGATCTGGGCCGCTTCGATCAGCACCGTGCCGCTGCCACAGCAGGGGTCGTAGAGCGGCTGCGGGTCGTCGCCGTGCGGGTCCCAGCCGCTCGCGGCAATCATCGCCGCGGCCAGCGTTTCCTTGAGTGGCGCATCGCCCTTGTCCTCGCGCCAGCCGCGCTTGAACAGCGCCTCGCCCGAAGTATCGATATAGATGGTGGCGCCATCGGTGGTCAGGTGCAGGTGCACGCGCACATCGGGGTGGTGCGTCTCCACGCTGGGGCGCACGCCGTGGCGGCGCTCGCGGAAGCGGTCGGCAATCGCATCCTTGACGCGCAGCGCGGCAAAGTTCAGGCTGGTCAGCGGGCTGTGCTGGGAGGTGACCTCGATCTTGAAGGTCTCCTTGGGCGAAAACCAGATCTCCCAGGCCACCTCGCTGGCGGCACGGTAGAGGTCGTTCTCGTTGCGGTACATGCTGTGCGAGAGCTCGACCAGCACGCGCTGGGCCAGGCGGCTGTGCAGGTTCAGCAGCAGCGCATCGCGCCACATGCCGCGCAGCATGACGCCGCCGCGCGCCACCAGGAGGTCCTGGCCGCTGGCGCCGGTGATGGCATGGACTTCGTCCGCCAAAAGGCCCTCGACGCCGGCGGCGCAGGGCAAAAACAAATGCAGTTGGTTCATAAGCAGGGGGGCAAGCATACGCGCTTGCCCCATTGTCTGCCAAGCGCACGGGAATGTGGACTGTGCCAGTGGCATTCGCCAGCCCGGCTCCATAGCGCAGCGGTAACGGGTGGCTGGCTGCTATAGTCTGGCCCCAGAGCGGGCCGCAGCCCTCGGTGCAGCCGCCCTTCCCCTCCATCACTCAGAGAGAATGCGGATGCCCTACCTCGGAGCCGGCGTACACGTCATCATTGCGCTGTTTTTTGCGGTCCACGCCGTGCGTAGCGGCCAGAACAACTACTGGCTGTTTGTGCTGCTGGCCTTCCCCTTCCTGGGCAGCGTGGTGTATTTCTTTGCCATCTACCTGCCCAATTCGCGCCTGCAGCGCCATGCCCGCAGCCTGGCGAGCAACGCCGTCAAGGCGCTGGACCCGACCCGCGAGGTGCGCGAAGCCCAGGCCGCCTACGACTACAGCCCCACCGCGCAGAACCAGATCCGCCTGGCCCAGGCCCTGCTGGCCAATGGCCAGGCCGAGCAGGCCTTTGGCCACTTCGAGGCCAGTATGAAGGGTCCGTTTGCCAACGACCTCGATATCCGTTGGGGCGCTGCGCAAGCGGCCTACCAGGCCGGCCATCCGCAGCAGGCGCTGCAGCAGCTGCGCGTGATTGCCCAGGCCGATGTGCACTTCCGCGCCGAGGCCGTGGGCCTGCTGGTGGCCAAGGCCTACGCCCAGCTGGGCGACCAGGCGATGGCGCGCAAGAGCTTTGATTTTGCGCGCCAGCACTCGGGCAGCTTCGATGTGATGGCCGAGTACGCGATCTGGGCTGCGGGCCAGGGCGACTGGCAGACCGCCAACGCACTGCAGGCCGAGCTGAACAAGACGATGACGCACTGGAGCGGCCAGCAGCGCCAGCTCAACCGCGAGATGCTGCAGCGCCTCAAGACCGCCTTTGCCGCCCAGCCCAGGTAAGCGCACCTGGCTTGCCATTGACCAAACCGCAATAGGCCTGCTGCCAGCAGGCCATCCCACCGCCCCGCAGCCCTTGCAGCGCGCCAGTTTGCGCTTGCGCAGACAGCCGCCACAGCACAGTCGCTAAAATCGCTGTCTATGGCAAAAATCATCGTTCTGGCCCTGGTGCTGCTTTTCTTTGGCTGCGGCCTCTACATGCACCTGCGTGGCAAGGTGCGGCACAAGCTGCTGCGCCAGCTGTTTGACCACTCCACGTTCACGGCGCCATTCAATGTGTTCATGCTGATGTTCAGCAAGGTACCGCGCACGCCCTACCTGCCCACCAGCACCTTCCCCGACCTGGCCCCGCTGCAGGCCCACTGGCGCGAGATCCGCGAAGAGGCCATCGGTCTGCACCAGGCCATGCAGATCAAGGCCGCGGCCAACAACGACGACGCGGGCTTCAACTCCTTCTTCAAGACCGGCTGGAAGCGCTTCTACCTGAAGTGGTACGGCCAGGCCCACCCGTCTGCGATGGAGCTGTGCCCCAAGACCACGGCGCTGGTGCAGTCCATCCCCGGCATCAAGGCGGCCATGTTTGCCGAGCTGCCGCCCGGCGCCAAGCTCAACCTGCACCGCGACCCCTATGCCGGCTCGCTGCGCTACCACCTCGCTGTGCTGGCGCCCAATGATGACCGCTGCATGATCGAGGTCGATGGCACGCCCTACAGCTGGCGCGAGGGCGAAGGCGTGATCTTTGACGAGACCTTCATGCACTGGGCCGAGAACCGGTCCGAAGGCAACCGCATCGTGCTGTTCTGCGATGTCGAGCGCCCGATGACCAATGGCTTTGCGCAGTGGCTCAACCGCTGGCTGGGCACGCATGTGGTCGCTGCCGCCAGCTCGCCCAACAACGAAGGCGATCCGCGTGGCTTCATCAGCCGCATCTTCAAGATCTCGTTCTACATGGGCCAGTACCGCCGCCGCTTCAAGGCCTGGAACAAGACCGCCTACAAGCTCACCAAGTTTGGCCTGATGCTGGCCGTGCTGGCCTTGTTCATCTGGTGGCTGTGGCCAAAGTAAAGCGGCACCGTCTCAAAACAAAACCGCAGTGCATAACGCAGCTGCGGTTTTTTTTATGGGCCCTGGCTGCTTGCGCTTACAGCGCCTTGCGCAGGCTGGCCGGCGGGATGCGCATGGCCTCGCGGTACTTGGCCACCGTGCGGCGCGCGCATTCAATGCCCTGGGCCTGCAGCAGATCGGCGATTTTTGCATCCGACAGCGGCTTCTTCGCGCTTTCCTCGTCGAGCAACTGCTTGATCAGCGCCTTGACCGCCGTGCTCGACGCACTGCCGCCGGTCTCGGTGCCCAGGCCTGAGCCAAAGAAGTACTTGAGCTCAAACGTGCCCTGCGGCGTGGCCATGTACTTGGCCGTGGTCACGCGGCTGATGGTGGACTCGTGCAGGCCCAGCTCATCGGCAATCTCGCGCAGCACCATGGGGCGCATCGCCAGCTCGCCATGGACAAAGAAATTGCGCTGGCGCTCGACGATGGCCTGCGAGACGCGCAAGATGGTGTCAAAGCGCTGCTGGATGTTCTTGATGAACCAGCGCGCCTCCTGCAGCCGCTGCTGCAGCGCGCCATGGCCCTCGCTGCCCTTGTGGCTGCGCAAGGCATTGGCGTAGACATCCTGCACGCGCAGGCGCGGCATCACCTCGGCATTGAGCTGCACGCTGAAACCGGGCACCGGCAGGCCGCGCTCATTGCTGGGTCGCACGATGACATCGGGGATGATGGTGTTGCGGTCCACATCGGCATAGGGCCGGCCGGGGCGGGGCTCGAGCTTGGCGATCAGCGCCAGCGCGCTGCGCACCGCGGCATCACTGCATCCGGTCAGTTGCACCAGCTTGCGCACATCACGGCGCGCCAGCAGCTCCAGCGATTCCTGGCAGACCAGCAAAGCGGTCTCCAGCGCCAGCGCATCGGCCTCGGGCGTGTCCGAGCCCTCTTCATCCAACAGGCGCTGCTGGGCCTTGATCTGCAGCTGCATGCATTCGGACAGGTTGCGCGCGCCCACGCCAATCGGCTCCAGGCTTTGCAGCAAGCGCAGCGCCACAGTCAGGTGGTGCAGCAGCACTTCGTAGCGCTCGGGGTCACTGGCGTCGCCAAAGCTTTGCGCGAGCTCGGCCAGCGTTTCTTCGAGGTAGCCGTCGTCGTTCAGTGATTCAATCAGAAAGTAGAGCGCGGCCCGGTCTTCCTGGCACAGGCGCAGCGACAAGGCCTGGCGGTGCAGCACATCCTGCAGGCTCAGGTGCTCGCTGCGCCGGTCGGACATCGGCGTCTCGTCGTCGTCATCGCTGGCGCTGGAGCGCGCGGGCAGATCGCCACCCCACTCTTCCCAGTCCGATGCCGAATCGCCGGCAGCGGCCTCGGCATCGACGCCGGTTTCCTTGCCCGCGCCAAAATCCAGCGGCTGGTCGGAGGTTCCGGGCTCGAAATCGCTACTGTTGTTGGTGTCGGTGCTGGCAGCAGTATCGGCACCCTTGTCGGCTGCGTCTGCAGCGTCTGCAGCTTCGGCAGATTCAGCGGCTTCTTTACCGGCTTCAGCCTCGGGGGCCTCATCGCCCTCGCGCTCCAGAAACGGGTTTTCGTCGAGCATCTGCTCGACTTCCTGCGTCAGTTCCTGCGTGGACAGCTGCAGCAGGCGAATCGACTGCTGCAGCTGGGGGGTCAGGGTCAGGTTCTGCGATACGCGCAGCGACAGCGACGGCATCATGGCTGCGCCTCCCCACGGGCTGGGGCAGCTGGCAACGGATCAGCCCTGCCGGCCCCGCAGCGCGGGACGGCATCTTGGCTGGCACGCCCGCCAAGGCGTGCGATGTCACATACGGAAATGTTCACCCAGATACACCCTCCGGACCTCTGCGTTCTCCACAATCTCTTGCGGCGTCCCGGCGGCCAGCACCTTGCCATCGCTGATGATGCAGGCATGGTCACAGATACCCAGGGTTTCGCGCACATTGTGGTCGGTGATCAGCACGCCAATGCCGCGCTCCTTGAGAAAGGCGACAATGCGCTGGATCTCGATCACGGCGATGGGGTCGATGCCGGCGAAAGGCTCGTCGAGCAGGATGAAACGGGGCTGGGTGGCCAGCGCACGGGCGATCTCGACCCGGCGGCGCTCGCCGCCGGACAGCGCGACTGACGGTGATTCGCGCAGGTGCTCGACCCGCAGCTCCTGCAGCAGCGCGGTGAGCTGGCGCTCGACCTCGGCGCGCGAGAGCGGCTTGCCATGCTCATCTTTTTGCAGCTCCAGCACGGCGCGCACATTGTCCTGCACGCTGAGCTTGCGAAAGATCGAGGCTTCCTGCGGCAGGTAGGACAGGCCCAGCTGCGAGCGCTGGTGGATCGGCATATTGGCCACCGACTGCCCATCGATGCGGATATCCCCGCCATCGCTGCGTACCAGGCCCACGATCATGTAGAACGAGGTGGTCTTGCCCGCGCCATTGGGGCCTAGCAACCCCACCACTTCGCCCTTGCGCACCGACAGCGACACGTCCTTGACCACCTTGCGGCTGCCATAGGATTTCTCCAGGTGCAAGACCTCCAGCTGGCTGCGGTGGTCGCTGTTGGCGACCCGGGCGTTGACGGAAATGGTCGACGAGTTTTCTGCCACGGTCACTTGGCTCCGTCGTTCAGTTGGGTGCTGGGGCGCAATGGCGTCTTGTCATCGGCAGCGGGCTTGGCCGGGGCGCTGGCCTTGTCGTCTGCCTTGCCATCGGCCTTGGGCGTCAGGATCACACGGACGCGGTCCTTCTTGGGCGCACCGGGCTTGGGATCGGCCGCCGCCTGGGCGCCCTTTTGGCCGGAGACCGTGAAGGTATCGCTCAGATTGTTGTAGACGATCAGCGGGCCACTGACCTGGTCGGTCAACGTTGTCTCGCGGTAACGGCGCAACTCGCCGCGGCGCTCAAAGTGCACGGTGTCATCGCGGCCGTTATAGGTGATGACCTCGCCTTCGCCTTCGACGAACTCGTCAGGCGCGCCTGGGGCCGAGTCACGCTTTTGGCGGAAGAATGCGAGCTTGCCCGGCGCAGCAGTCACCACGCCGTGCTGGAAGCCGTCGCGGTCCTGGCTCACGGTCAGCTGCGCGCCACGGATGATGATGGTGCCCTTGGTCACCACCACATTGCCCGTGAAGACACTGGTCTGCTTGAGTTCATCGTGGCGGCCATCGTCCGCCTCGATGTTCATGGGCTTGGTGCGGTCTGCACGCTCGGCGTGCGACAGCAGCGGCACGGCCAGGGCCACTGCCACCAACAAAGAGTTAAAAATACGGTGTCTCATAAGGCATGAATCTTGCTCTGCCCCATTGTAGCCATGCTGGAGCGTTAGGCCGTTTCTGGCACAAAAAAGCCCGCGTGCGCGGGCTCTGTCTCAAGCGTTGGGGAATCCGCTCAGCCTTGTGCAGCCAGGAACTCTACCACTTGCAGCACGTTGCTCATCGAGCCGGCACGGGTTCCGTCGGTGTAGTACTTGCCCGCCACGCCCAGCGATGGAACGCCTTCGACGCCGTAGGACTCTTGCAGCTGGGTGGCCTTGCGCACCTGGCCTGCGACGCTGAAGGAGTTGTAGGCTTCCTTGAACTTGGCCAGGTCCACGCCGTTCTTGTCCATCCAGGCGAAGATCTCGTCGTCCTTGTTCAGGCGCTGGCGCTCGACGTGGATCGCACGGAAAACCTTGACATGTACGTCAGGGATCAGGCCCATCGACTCCAGCGCAAAGTAGATCTTTTGCTGGGGCACAAAGGTGTTGTTGAAGGCCACAGGCACGCGGCGGATCTGCAGGTTCTTGGGGGCAGTCTTGGCCCAGGCTTCAAACTGCGGCTCGAAGGCATTGCAGTGGGGGCAGCTGTACCAGAAGAACTCGATCACCTCGACCTTGCCAGCGGGCGCATCGGGGGTGACGGGCTTGGCCAGCTTCAGGTAGTCCTTGCCTTCCTTGAACTTGGCCTGTGCGTTGGCGCCGGTGGCAAAAGGCAGGCTCAGCGCCGAGGCGGCAGTAGCGGAAGCCGCCAAAGTGGAAAACTCACGACGTTTCATGTTTTGTTAACTCCAGTGACAAGTTGCGGTTAGGAGTGCCCTGCACCGCCAAAAGTTCAACGCTGCACGCGGACGATTTGCGCATCCACGCCGGCGCCATCGAGCTTGCCTTTGAGGCCATCGGCATCATCGCGCTTGTTGAAGGGGCCCACGCGCACCCGGTATACGGTGCGGCCATTGACTTCGCGCTCGCTCACCCGCGCTTCCCAGCCCATCATCGCCAGCTTGGCGCGCTGTGCATCGCCATCGGACTGGCTGCGGAAAGCACCGGCCTGCACGAAGTACTGGAAGCCGTCGGTGCCATCGGCACTGCGCGACTTGGCCAGATCGCCCAGCGGATCGGCGCCCTGGCCGGCCTTGGGGTCGAGCTTTGCGACCTGGGTCTTGTCTGCCGGCTTGTCAGCGGGCTTGGTGGTATCGGGCAGCACCACTTCGGGCTTGGCAGGCTTGTTTTCCACTGGCGCGGGGGCGTTGTCAGCCACCGTGCGCGGCGGCTCAGGCACCACCACGCCCTGAGCGGCCGGTGCCACAGCCGCGGGCGCACGCGCGGGGTTCTTGCCATAGAGCGGCGAGTTCGGGTCCCAGTTCTGGTTGCGTTGCGCCTCGGCCTTGTCCTTGGCCTCGCCGCGCACGCCACCTTTGTTGACAAACGGCACCGGCACATTGGTGACGTACACGGCCACGGCCAAGGCCGCGCCCACGCCCACCAGCAGCCCCAGGATCAGGCCCAGGATGGTTCCACCACGTTGATGTCGTCGCATTGCAGTTATTACCTTTGTTCGCAAAATCACATGCGCTCTGGTGCACTCACACCCAGCACGGCCAGGCCATTGCGCAGCACCTGCGCGACCGCTGCCACGAGTGCCAGACGGGCCAGTTTGGTGGCTTCGTCATCCACCAAGATACGCTCTGCATCATAGTAGCTGTGGTAGGCCGAGGCCAGGTCACGCAGATAGAACGTAACATCGTGCGGCGCATTGCCAGCCGCGGCGTTGCTCAGCATCTCGGGATACTGGGCCAGCATCTGCATCAGCGCCTGGGCCTGCGGCCCTTGCAGCGCGCCCAGGTCAATGCCGCTCAGCGCAGGCAGACCAGCGCCGCCTTGCTCCTGCCAGCCGCGCAGCACCGAGCAGATGCGCGCATGGGCGTACTGCACGTAGAACACCGGGTTGTCGTTGTTCTGGGCCACGGCCAGGTCGACATCAAAGGTGTACTCGGTATCGGGCTTGCGCGAGAGCAGGAAAAAGCGCACCGCATCCTTGCTGGTCCACTCGATCAGGTCGCGCAAGGTGACATAGCTGCCGGCGCGCTTGCTGATCTTGACCTCTTCACCACCGCGCACCACGCGCACCATGGTGTGCAGCACATAGTCGGGGTAGCCCTGGGGAATGCCGACATTGACCGCCTGCAGACCGGCGCGCACGCGGGCGATGGTGCCGTGGTGGTCCGTGCCCTGGATGTTGACGGCCTTGCCGTAGCCGCGCAGGAACTTTTGCGTGTGGTAGGCCACATCGGGCAGGAAGTAGGTGTAGGTGCCGTCGGACTTGCGCATCACGCGGTCCTTGTCGTCACCGAAGTCGGTGGTGCGCAGCCACAGCGCGCCATCTTGCTCATAAGTGTGGCCGCTGGCGATCAGGCGCTGGACGGTCTCGTCCACATGGCCGTTCTGGTACAGGCTCGATTCGAGGTAGTACTCGTCAAACTTGAGGTTGAAGGCCTGCAGGTCCTTGTCCTGCTCGTTGCGCAGGTAGGCCACCGCAAAGTTGCGGATGTTGTCGTAATCCTCGACATCGCCATTGGCGGTGAACGCGCGGTCATCGGCCTCGATGGTCTGCTTGGCCAGGAACGCCTGGGCAATATCGCCGATGTAGTCGCCGTTGTAGAAGTTCTTGGCCAGCGGGTTGTCGCTGTCGGTGGGCCAGCAGTCGTCACCGGGCTTGAAGCCCTTGGCACGCAGCTGGGTGCTCTTGGTCAAGGTGTCGATCTGCACGCCCGCGTCGTTGTAGTAGAACTCGCGGTGCACGCTCCAGCCCTGGCTGCCGTAGAGGTTGCAGATGGCATCGCCCAGCGCGGCCTGGCGGCCATGGCCCACGTGCAGCGGACCGGTGGGATTGGCCGAGACAAACTCGACGATGATCTTTTCATCGCGCGGCGGCTGCATGCCAAAGCGCTCGCCCTGGGCCAGCACTTCCTGCACCACCTGCTGCTTGGCAGCGGGCTTGAGGCGCAGGTTCAAAAAGCCTGGACCGGCGATCTCGACCGCATCCACCCATTGCGCAAAGGCGGGCGCGGCCTCCAGCGCCGCCTTGAGCTGCTCGCCCAGCGCGCGGGGATTGGCCTTGAGCGGCTTGGCCAGCTGCATCGCGGCGGTCACGGCATAGTCTCCGTGTGCGGCCACCTTGGGCGTTTCAAAGGCCGCACGGCTACCTGCGCCAGGCGACAATTTCTCGAGCTCGGCAGCAAGCACTGCGAGCAAATCTTTTTTGACTTGCAACATATTTGAAACTTAGACGAAGCGGTTACCAGCGCCAGGCCGGTTTACCAGCCCCGGGCATAAAACACGGCGACGGCGGCGATCACGGGAATCAGATGGGCTTGCCACATGACCCATTTACGCGTGGCGCGCACCTCGGCGTCCCCGGGCAAAGCGCCATTGTCGCGCAATTGCCGTAACCAGCGGCGGAACACGGCTGTCGGCTTGAACGACAGCACCACGCCGACGACGACCAAGCTCATCTTCAGGTGAAAAAGCGGCTGGCTGACATACCAGGTCACGCCCTTGGCGCCCAGAAACAGGCGCAGCAAGCCGGTGGCCAGCACCGCCAGCGCGGCAAAGGCGTAGATCAGATCGAGGCGCGCTAAGCGCTGCACCACGGCCCCATTCATCCACTCGGCGCGGCACAACGCCGCCTCGCTGGAGAGAAAAACCACCATGGTCAACAAGGCCAGCAGGTGCAGGCAGGCCAGAACAGCTTCCAAAGTCATCGTGTTACTCCATCTTTTTCCAGAAATCGGCACGTTCGTAGTGCTGCTTGACGAAATCGATCCACAAGCGCACCCGCAGCGGCAGGTGCTTGCGCTGCTGGAACATCACATAGATGCCGTTGGGCGGCGCAGCAAAGTCCTCCAGCACCTCGACCAGGCGGCCGGCGGCAATCTCGGACTCGACCTCCCAGGTGCTGCGCCAGGCAATGCCCCAGCCTTGCTGGCACCAGTCGTGCAGCACCTGGCCGTCCGAGCAATCGAGCGGGCCGCCAGGCTTGAGGTAGACCACCTCGCTGGCGCCAGTGGCCGCCGGCATGCGAAACGCCCAGCCCCGCGTTTGCGAGGCCTCGCTCGACAAGGTCAGGCAGTCATGCTGGCTCAGCTCGCTGGGGTGGCGGGGAATGCCGCGGCGGCGCAGGTACTCGGGCGTGGCCACGCACAGGCGCCGGTTGTCGGCCACGCGCACGCTGACCAGTGAGGAGTCGGGCAGGTCGCCCACGCGGATCGCGCAGTCATAGCCCTCGCCGGCCAGGTCGACCAGGCGGTCGCTCAGGTTCAGCGAGATCGTCACGTCGGGGTGGCGCGCATGGTAGAGCGGCAGCAGCGGCGCCACATGGCGGCGCCCAAAGCCGGCCGGTGCGGTCACGCGCAGATGCCCAGTGGCCTTGATGCCCCCGGCGCTGACGCTGGCCTCGACACTGGCCAGCTCGGCCAGCAGGCGCTGGCAGTCTTCCAAAAAGGCCGCGCCCTCGTACGTCAGGGTGAGCTTGCGCGTGGTGCGCACCAGCAGCTTGACGCCCAGGCGCTCCTCCAGCGCATCGAGCCGGCGGCCCATGATGGCCGGGGCCACGCCTTCGGCCTTGGCAGCGGCCGTGAGGCTGCCGCGCGAGGCGATGGCGACAAATGATTCGAGCTGCTTGAGGCGATCCATACCAGACAGAACACAGAAAATACGCAAAGCCCGCTGGCCGCCGCTTGTGCGACGCGCTGGCTGGGCCACAGCCTATTATCATCGGGGCTCCGGCCTGGCGGGCGCATGAAAGCGCACATCCCGCTGCGACACTCATTGACAGCCGCTCTTTTCCCGCGCCCCCGCTCCTATGCCGTCAGCTTCAACGCCGCCCACCAGCACTCCCTCCAGCGCCGACGCGCTCTGGTACGCCCCCGCGCAACTGCTGCGCTTGTTTGGCAGCAGCCCCGTTGCCATGGCCTACTGGGGCCGTGACCAGCGCCTGCGCCTGGCCACGCCGCAGTGGTGCGAATGGTTTGGTGTGCCCACCACCGGCATCGTCGGTCAGCAGCTCGATGAAGCGCTGCCCCCCGACTTTGCCCAGCAGCACCACGCGGCGCTGCAGGCCGCCACCCAGGGCCTGCGCCAGCAGTTCGACACGTGCAAGACCGATGCCCATGGCCAGGTCGCCTGGCGCCGCATCAGCCTCTCGCCCCACCTCTGGCCCGGGCCGGCAGGCAGCAAAACCGCCCAGGGCGTGCTGATGCTGATGCAGGACTGCAGCGCCGAATACGCCAATGCGGCGCAAGCGGATGACCTGCGCGCGCAACTGGCCGCGCTGTCGTCCACCGACCTGGAGCGCACCGAGGAGAAAAGCGAGCTGCTCAAGCTGCGCACCTTGCTGGACTGGCGCACCGCCATGCTCACCGAGCACAGCGAAATGCTGCAGCTGCTCTCGCATGAGATCCGCCAGCCGCTCAACAACGCCTCGGCCGCGATGCAGGCCACCATGTCGGCCATTGCCGAGCTGCAGCTGAGCCAGACCACGCCGGCCACCAAGGCCTTGCTGCGCGCCGAGCATGTGCTCCAGCAGGTCATCGGCACCCTGGACAACACCCTGGCCGCCGGCACTATTCTTGCCGTGGGCGGGCGCGCTGGCGCCTCGTCCGATACCGATCTGCCCACCCTGGTCAACCTGGTGCTGCACGACATCGCTGCCGATGCCCGCCCGCGCATCCAGGTGGTCTGGGATGCCGAGGCGCGCACGGTGCAGCTGCACCCGGCGCTGATGCGGCTGACCATCCGCAACCTGCTCAACAACGCGCTCAACTACGCGCCGGTCGACAGCCCCGTGCTGCTGCGCCTGGCCGATTCGGACGACCCGCTGGCGCTGATCATCGAGGTGATCGACGAAGGCCCGGGCATCCCCGACAGCCTGCGCCCGCGCCTGTTCGAGAAAGGCACGCGCGGCACCGAGCACCGCCACCGGGCGGGTGCCGGGCTGGGTCTGTTCATCGTGCGCTCGGTGGTGCAGTTGCACCAGGGCACGGTGCAGGCCTTGCCGCGCCAGCCAAACGGCACCATCATGCGTATCGAGTTGCCCCAAGGGCTGGATGATTAGCCAGCCACGCGATGGCCACCGGCCGCTTGCCCCTGCAGAAGCTGGCACCGCGCTTCTCAGGACTTTTCACCGACTGCACCATTTCACGGAACCACCATGCTCCCCGCCACGCTCGCCCTGGTCGACGACGACCCCGAATACAGCGAATTTCTGGCCCAACACTTGCGCAACCAGGGCGTGCAGGTACAGGTTTACAACGACAGCAGCGACCTGCTAGCCGATATCGAGCCCTACCGTTTTGACTTCTATGTGCTGGACCTGATGCTGCCCGGCGTCAACGGCACCGATCTTCTGCGCATTCTGCGCAAGCGCAACCAGGCGGGCGTGCTGATCGTCTCGGGACGGCTGGGCCCCGAGGTGTTTGCCGAGGTCATCCATGCCGGCGCCGACATGTACCTGACCAAGCCGGTGACCTTCGAGCAGGTGGAGCTGGCCGTGCGCGCCGTGCACCGCCGCATCATGACCACCGCCCAGGTCGCCACGGCCTGGAAGCTCGACAGCCACCGCAGCCTGCTGCTGACGCCCGATGGCCAGAGCGTGGAACTGAGCCCCACCGACCTGATGCTGATGCAGTGTTTTCTAAAAGCCCAGGGCGCCGTCGTGGGCCGCGACCAGATCCGTGAACTGCTGGGCTACCCGACCGCCAGCGACTCCGACAACAGCCTGCACGCCACCATCTACCGCCTGCGCCGCCGCATCGAGAAGGCCACGCCGCTGGCGGTGCCGCTGCAATCGCAGCAAAAAGTGGGCTACCAGTTCCGCGCGCCGCTGGTCTCGGCCTAAGCTGCGCAGCACGGGCGCTGCAAAAGCAAACGGGCCCATCGGGCCCGTTGTGCTGTGGCGACCATCGTCGTTTACATGGTCATGTTCGATTCGACATCGGCCACCTTGCGGCGGGCCAGCGCCAGGTTGGAGCGGGCCTTGTCCAGCACGTAGTAGACGAAGATGCCGGCCAGCTTCTGCGATGGGCGGATAAGGTGGTACTGCTTGCCCAAGGTGATGAGGATGTCGTCGATGTTGTCGTTCAGGCCCAGGGCCTTCATCGTCTTCATCTTGGCGCGCACCACTTCGGTGTTGCCAGCTGCTGCCAGCTCCATGTCCACACCGCTGCCGATGCTGCCCAGCATCATGCCGCTGCTGTAATCCACCACGGCAGCGCACAGCGCGCCGTCCATCGTCATCAAGTCGCTCAAGCTGTCGTTCAGATTTGCCATGTCGATCTCCAATCCATGTGATCTATATCAAGCACTACCACCTTATGAAGGTATAGATGATTCTAATAAGTCACTTCTGATCGGAGCAATCATTCTCTGCATGCGGCTGTTACCCAGGCAGGTGCATTCGGCGCAGATATTCGACATTTGGATAGCAACCGCGCATGGTCTGGCTTATGTCCGCCTGCAAAAAATGCAGGCGAAGACCATACCCGCATATCGTAACAAAGCGTATGTTATTTGCGACGCTATGGCCGCCTGGGCGCCCAGTCGGGTGGCAGGGCAGCGCACCACCCCAGGCACGAAGGCAAAACTGGCGCAGACGCCAGCTTGGCCTGGCGCGGCCCGACCTTACATGGTCATCGCGCTTTCGACGTCGGTCACCTTGCGGCGTGCCAGTGCCAGGTTGGCGCGCTTGTTGTCGAGCACGTAGTACACAAAGATGCCGGCCAGACGCGAGCAAGGACGGATGATGTGGTACTGCTTGCCCAGCGTGATGAGGATATCGTCGATGTTCTCGTTCAGGCCCAGGGCCTTGATGGTCTTCATCTTGGCGCGCACCACTTCGGTGTTACCGGCAGCTGCCAGTTCCATGTCCACGCCAGTGCCGGCGCTGGCCAGCATCATGCCGCTGTTGTAGTCGACAACGGCTGCGCACAAAGCGCCGTCCAGAGACATCAGATCATTCAAGCTGTCGGTCAAATTCGCCATGGAAACACTCCTGAGAAGCGAAGGCGCGTGGAAAATTACCGCCTCCTGATGAAAATGATTGTATCTGATCATTTCTGATTTCCATCAAGCTTTGCGCGCTTTTTCTGACGGCTTGCTACTTTTGGGCAACAGCTGTGGTAGGGGCGCTGCAGCAAGCCAGCGCCTACGCCGACAGCATCCTGACAAAGGCTTGATATATAAATATGTCGGATCAGATCATTCAAACCATCACATCCACACCCCCCCCTAACGAGGCGCTGACAGTCGTTGATTACATCCATAAAAGTCATATATCAAAGTGTTTTTAATGGATTGATTGCCATGGCGGGTATGGAATAAAGTGTGCTGATGGGTGCTCCCGCGCACCTGCAGTTGTTAAGTATTGAAAGGTAGACACCATGACTGAACGCACCACCGTCCACGGCCTGCAAGTGGCCCAGGTTCTGTATGACTTTGTGAACACCCAGGTGCTGCCAGGCACCGGCGTGGAGCCCGCTGCGTTCTGGCAAGGTTTTGATGCCATCGTCTCTGACCTGGCGCCCAAGAACGCGGCCCTGCTGGCCGAGCGCGACCGCCTGCAAGCCGAGCTGGACAGCTGGCACAAGGCCCATCCCGGCCCGATCACCGACATGCCGGCCTACCGCCAGTTCCTGACCCAGATCGGCTACCTGGTCGAGCAGCCGCAAGACGTGAAGGCCAGCACCGAGAACGTGGACTCCGAGCTGGCCGTGCAAGCCGGCCCGCAGCTGGTGGTGCCCATTCTCAATGCGCGCTATGCGCTCAACGCGGCCAACGCCCGCTGGGGCTCGCTGTATGACGCGCTCTACGGGACCGATGTCATTGGCGAAGACGGCGGCGCAGAAAAGGGCAAGGGCTACAACCCGGTGCGCGGCGCCAAGGTCGTCGCCTATGCCCGCCAGTTCCTGGACCAGGCCGCGCCGCTGGCAAAAGGCTCGCACGCCGATGCCAGCGGCTACGCCGTCGAAGGCGGCCAACTGGCCGTCACGCTCAAGGACGGCAGCAAGACCGGCCTGCACGAAGCTGCCAAGTTCGTCGGCTTCCAAGGCGATGCCGCCGCACCCCAATCGGTGCTGCTGAAGAACCATGGCATCCATATCGACATCATCATCAACAAGGCCACCCCCATTGGCAGCAGCGATGCCGCCGGCGTCTCTGACGTGGTGGTGGAAGCGGCGCTGTCGACGATTCTCGATCTGGAAGACTCGGTGGCGGCGGTGGACGCTGAAGACAAGGTCAACGGCTACGCCAACTGGCTGGGCATTCTCAAGGGCACCTTGACCGAGTCCTTCGACAAGGGCGGCAAGACGGTGACCCGGGGCCTGAACGCCGACCGCGAGTACACGGGCGCCAATGGCGACAGCCTCAAGCTCCATGGCCGCTCGCTGATGTTCCTGCGCAATGTCGGCCACCTGATGACCAACCCGGCCATCCTCTGGGGTGCCGACCAGAAAGAGATCCCCGAAGGCATCATGGATGCGGTGGTGACCACGGCGATTGCCATGCACGACCTGCAGGGCAAGGGCGCCCAGGGCATCCGCAACAGCCGCACCGGCAGTGTCTACATCGTCAAGCCCAAGATGCATGGCCCGGCCGAAGCGGCCTTTGCCAACGAGCTGTTTGGCCGCGTCGAGCAGATGCTGGGGCTGCCTGCCAACACCGTCAAGCTCGGCATCATGGACGAAGAGCGCCGCACCACGGTGAACCTGAAAGCTGCGATTGCCGCAGCGCCTGCACGCGTGGCCTTCATCAACACCGGCTTCCTGGACCGCACCGGCGACGAAATGCACACCGCCATGTACGCCGGCCCCATGGTGCGCAAGGCGGACATGAAGACCTGCGCCTGGCTGCCCGCTTATGAAAAGAGCAATGTGCTGGTGGGCCTGACCATGGGCCTGCGCGGCCGCGCCCAGATCGGCAAGGGCATGTGGGCCATGCCCGACCTGATGAAGGCCATGCTGGAGCAAAAGATTGCCCAGCCCAAGGCCGGCGCCAACACCGCTTGGGTGCCCTCGCCCACCGGCGCCACCCTGCATGCGCTGCACTACCACCAGGTCAATGTGGCCGAGGTGCAAAAGGAGCTGGAAAAGACCAGCGCCGATGCCGAGCGCGACAACCTGCTCAATGCCATCCTGCAAGTACCCGTGGCCGCCAACCCGAACTGGAGCGATGCCGACAAGCAGCAGGAAGTGGACAACAATGTGCAGGGCATCCTGGGCTATGTGGTGCGCTGGATCGACCAGGGCGTGGGCTGCTCCAAGGTGCCCGACATCCACAACGTGGGCCTGATGGAAGACCGCGCCACCCTGCGCATCTCCAGCCAGCACATCGCCAACTGGCTGCAGCACGGCATCGTGACCGAAGCGATGGTGCGCGACAGCTTCGCCCGCATGGCCAAGGTGGTCGATGGCCAGAACGCAGGCGACGCGGCTTACAAGAGCCTAGTGGCCAACCCGCAGGGTGCCGCCTTCCAGGCCGCACTGGACCTGGTGTTCAAGGGCAAGGAGCAGCCCTCGGGTTACACCGAGCCATTGCTGCACGCCTGGCGCCTGAAGGTCAAGGCCGGCGCCTGAACGCAGGCTCCGCCTTGCGCGGCACAGCGCATGGTTTGCCCTAGGGTAAACACCAGGAGCAGCCCAATGGGCTGCTTTTTTTTATAGCACCCCCGCTAATCCGGTTCAAAGCCTGCCCCATTTGGGCAGGCTTTTTTACTTATTCGTAAAAACAAAGCTCAAAAGTAAAGCGCCTTACCAATTTGCAGATCTTTGTAAAGAAATTGCTTACGCATCTATTCGGTTTATAGGCTCATATGTAATTCACTTGTTACTCGCATATTTATTTTCTATAGGCACTTTCAAAAAATCAAAGTCAATTGCTACCAGATATTTCTTATGTCATGAAATATTCATGAATCACTCGGTTTCAACTCGTCATTTCGCGGCACCGGTCTGCAGTTAAAAACACGCCTTAGCAAGTTTTCGTCTATCGGCAAGGAGCTATTGACTATGGGCCATCAATCCATTACATGCGCCAAGCAGGCATGCATCCAGGTACTGGCACAACAGCGGCATCTGCTGCTGTGGGCAGGCCTGGGGCTGAGCGCCTCGGTATTCGCCCAAAACAACCAGCAGGTGGTGGTCAATGGCGGCATCGTCAATATCTCCGGCCCGGCGGCCCAGGCGGTGATGAATATCTCATCGAACAAGAACATCCGCCAGATTCGCGGCAACAACCAGGTGACCTCGGTCAATGGCGTGGTCGCGAACATGGCCAGTTTCGGTGCCTATAGCGAATTGAATATTGCGTCGCGCAATGGCGGAGTCGGCAGCGGCAGCCAGGTGGTGTCCGTAGGCGGACCGGTGGTCAACCAGGCCACCGGCACCGGCATGCGCAGCGTAGTGAACATTGGTGGACGGTAGCAGGGCGCCCTGCGGCCGCACGCCAATGAACGGTTCGGTTTCTCCGACATGGGGAGCTGACTGCAGAGGTGCATACACAGGAAGTGCACCATATTCTTTCAGTAACGAGGAGATTTTTATGAAGAAGTTTTTCGCAATTCTGGTGTCGGTTTCGGCTATCGCCATGTCTGCCCAGGCAGAAGTGAAAATCAAAGGCAACAACGACCAGAAGGTCACTGTAAAGAACGGCGCTGTCGCCAATATGGCCATCGGCGCAGGTGCTACCGCTACGCAAAACCTGGCCTCCAACAAGGGCAACGTCAATATTGGCGGCAATAACAAGCAGGAAGTCTCGGTCACCAATGGTGCCGTGGCCAATATGGCGATCGGCGCGATGACCAAGGCCGAGCAAAACCTCGCCTCCAACGACGGCAAGTAATCCCCATCCCTTCATCCCGCTGGCCGCCGAATGCGTCTGGAGACCATTTGCTGGCCGGCCCCTATAAAAAGATCTTCTGCAGAGCATTCGTCAGCGCCAAGGGATGCGGCCGCCGCATCCCTTCGCCTGCGATCGTTGTGCAGAGGGTCCCTCAAGGAGACTGCGCATGAAAGCCAGCTATGCCGGGGTATGGGTTCTCGCCCTGTTGTGCGCCGCCGCACAGGCCCAGCAAAAGCCACCCGCAGGCCGCACCGGGCTCGATCCAGCCTCACGCAACAAGGTGAGCAATGCCATGGCCCGCAACTACCTGACGGAGCAGGACTCCAGATCCGCCATCGAGCGTGAAATGGTCACCGGCCCCTCGGGCAAGAACTGCAATACAAATGTGGGTGCCGCCCCCCAGATCAACGAAGGCACGGCCGGTATCGGTAACCGCTATGGGGCAGGCAATGCCGACCAGGTCACCGTGGTACGTGGCTCAGTCATCAATATCTGCAAATAAACACGATGGCTTCTGCGCCAGAGCCAGAAAACTCTGTGCAGCCACCCCGGGACGAGGGAGCCCGGCAGCACGCTGAGCCCAGCGGCAGCCCCACCATCGCCATAACGAATAACCACCATGCATCTTTCATCGATTCGCCGCCTGGCGCTTGCGCCCTGCGTGCTGGCCTTGTCTGCCTGCAGCATCCAGCCAACCTTGTCCGACCGCAAGGACATCATTGAAAAGGGCATCACCGAGCAGTCACCGCTGGTCACGCCCACCAAATCCGCATCGGCGATGCGCGAAGGCCTGGCCTGCATGGACCGCATGCTGGCGGCCGAGCAGGTGCCCTCGACGCTGGTCGCGGTCAAGAGCATCCCCGATCCCTCGGGGCTGTTTTCCACCGGCACCAAGGAGATGGTAATCACGGCGCTCTCGCGCATGTCACGCACCAGCCAGGCCTTCCGCGTGGTCGACTATGAAGTCGATGCGCTCAAGCAGGACACCGTGCAGACGATGACCAGCCTGCTGCTCAACAACGGTCAGATCGAGCTGCGCAAGCCACAGATCTATGTCTCGGGCGCCATCAGCTTTGGCGACAAGACGGTGGTCTCCAAGCGCAGCAGCCTGGGCGTCTCCACCGCCAATACCGACACCGGCTACAGCTGGGACTTGCTGGGTACGGTGGTGGGGCTCGATCTGCATCTGGGCGACATGAACTCCCGCACGCTCTACCCCGGCCTGGATTCAGCCAACGAGCTGGTCGTCGCCACCGGCGGCCGCTCGGTCGAGATCGGCGGGCGCGCCACCGGCCTGCCCAAGCACATCTACCGCCTGGGCGTGCAGTACGAAGTGGCTGCCGACGTGAACCAGGGCGCGGGCGCGGCCGTGCGCCTGCTGGTCGACCTGGCCACCATCGAGCTGGTGGGCAAATGGGCCAAGGTGCCGTACTGGGAATGCATCGACTACGAGCAAAACCACCCCGAATTCAAACGCCAGATGCGCACCTGGTTTGACGAGCAAGGCGCGGCCGACCGCATCACCTTGGCCCAGCGCGTGCTGCAGGCCCAAGGCGCCTGGAGCGGCCCCATCGATGGGAACGACTCCACCGCGCTGCGCAATGCGCTCGCGCTCTACCAGGCATCGCTGGACCTGACCCCGGTTGGCGTCGTCAACTTTGAGACCTATATGGGGCTGCTGCGCCTGTATGCCGGCATGTCGGCCGATGACAAGATCGCCTCCAGCTACTCGCCGCAAAGCAACGAACTGAAGCCGCGCCCGCACGGCCTGCCGGACAACGAGCCGACCACCGACGCGTTGGCGCTGTCCCTGCTCGGCCACAAGGAGCTGGCCTCGCAGCTGCCCATCGGCACCTCGGTGGTGCTGCGTGTGGCGCCGGCCCGCACCGGCTTTCTCTACTGCTACTACCAGGATGCCGCCCAGGTGGTCACCCAGGTCTATCCCAACCCGCAGCAGCAGGCGGTGGTGGCCCAGGGTCGCATCGGCCTGATGGTGCCCGATGTGTCGCAGGCCAATTCCTTCCTGATCGAGACCGCCCGCCCTGGCGTGGAGCAGGTGTACTGCGCCCAGACCACCAAGCCGCTGACCGGCCGCGTGCCGGTGGCCCTCACCCAGGCCCAGCTGGCACCGATTGAGGGCCTGACCAGCATCGAGGCCGTGCAGCAGCAGATTGCCGCGCAGACCGGCGTCATCGCCCAGTCGCAGCTGCGCTGGGAAGTGGAGGGCCCTGTGGCCACCCCCCCTGCCCAGCCTGCCCCTGCCGCCGCCCCCGCACGCCGCGGCAAAACGCGATGAGGCGCCTCGCACCTCACCGCCGCCGGGCGGGCCTTTTGGCGCTGACCGGCGGGCTGCTGCTGCAATCCTGCGCCAGCTGGGCCGCCATTGTTCTGCCCGCGGCAGGCAGCGGCGATGCCGGCGCGGCCGCCAGCAGCCCGGCCCCTGCAGCGCCCGCCGCGCCGGGCTCATCGATCCGCATGCCGGCCCAGCGCAGCGATGCCAGCCTGCAGGCGCTGCGCCGACAGGCACAGGAAGGCGAAGTCAGCGCCCAGTTCGAGCTGGGCATGTACTACTACCAGAACGCCGGCCTGCCGCAAGCGGGCGCCCAGGCCCGCCAGTGGTTGGGCCAGGCCGCCGCACAAGGCGATGCCCGGGCCATGGCGGCGCTGGGCTACATGCTGGGCACGGGCACCGGCGGTGTGCGGGATGTGCCCACCGGCCGCCAGTGGTTGCAGCGCGCAGCCGATGCGCGCCTGGCCAAGGCCACCTACCTGCTGTCCCTGGTCGAGCGCCGCGTCACCGGCCCCAAGGCCATGCAGCAGTCGCGCTTGCTGCTGGAGCAGGCCGCGCGCGATGGCGATGCGATGGCGCTCAATGACCTGGCCGTCGAGCGCGAGCTCGAAGGGCGCATGAACGAGGCCAAGGAGCTGTACGCCCAGGCCCAGGCCGGCGGCAGCCAGACGGCGGCCCAAAACCTCGGCCGCATCGCCAGCTACCAGCGCGCCAGCACCGCCGAGCAGCTGGGCCGCCTGCGCGCGCGTGCCGACGAGGGCAATGCCAATGCGCTGCTTGAGCTGGCCTACCGCTACCATCTGGGGCGCGGCGTGCAGCGCAATTTCGCCACCGCCATCCAGTACTACCGGCGCGCCGCCGATGCCGGCTCGCCCAAGGCGCGCGAGTTTCTGGCGCTGATCTTCAGCCGCAGCAACGACAAGCAACCGGTCATTGACGAAGCCTGGATGCAGGAGCTGGCCGCGCGCATCAATGCCGTGGCCTTGCAGGTCGAAGAAAAACACCCCAGCGCGCCGCCCGATCGCCCCCAACGCGTGGCCGACCCGCTCTCGCAGCTGAGCCAGCAGCCCTTTGCCTGGCCAGAGCCGCCCGCCGCCGATGGCGATGCGGCAGCAGATACCAACACCCCACCGCTCTCGCAGGAGCAGGTGGTGCCGACCGAGGGGCTCCCCTCTGCCGCGCATGCCCCAGGCATGCAGCCCTCCAACCTGAGTCACAACGCGCCGCTCACCGAGTAGCGCAAGAAAGGACAAGCATGCAACAACCCAAAATCAAGCAGGCCCTGGCCGTGCTGGCCCTGAGCCTGGCCGCTGGCGGCGTCTGGGCGCAAGGCGCCGTCATCTCGGCCCCCGGCGTCGATGTGCGCGGCGGCAGCCAAGGCGCCTCGGTCACCGTCAACGGTGCCGTCGTCAATGCGGCCTCGGGCCGTGGCGCCGTGGCCGAGACCAATATCCCCGGCCGCAGCAGCACCGTGCACGGTGGGGCCGGTGGCGCAGCCGTCGTCGTCGAAGGCCAGGGCAAAACGTCGGCCACCGTGCGCAGCCAAAAGCGCAGCGGCGGCGGCGGCAACCAGGCCCATGTGAACGCCAATATGTCCGGTTCCAACCTGCCCCAGGCCAACTTTGCCGGCCACAGCTTCACGAATGTAGACCTGTCCAACTCCAACCTGCAGGGCGCCAACTTCCAGGGCGCCGAGCTGGTCAATGTCAGCCTGGACAACTCCAACCTGGCCGGCGCCAACCTGACGGGCGCCACCTTGGTCAACGTGTCGATGGAAGGCGCATTGACCACCGGCGCGATCTGGACCAACGGCCAGCGCCGCTGAGCGAGGACACGGCAACCCTTCAGGTCGACAGGCCGCAGGCCAGCCACTACGATGCGCGAATGATGCAAATACCATCCATTCGCAATGGTGGCTGGCTGTCCGGCCTGCTGGGTCTGGCGCTGCTGGGCGGTTGCACAAGCCAACCGCCCCAAGCCGCAGCCTCCGCCAACGCCGAATTCAACCTGGCAGCCTTGGCGCGCTCCAAAGCGCCCGATGTGCTGCTGCTGGGCGAGCAGCATGATGCGCCCGAGCACCAGCAGTGGCAGCAGACCACGGTGGCCCAGTGGGCCGCGCGACAGCAATTGGCCGCCGTGGTGCTGGAGATGGCCGACGCCGGCCACAGCACCCAGGGCCTGGCCCCCAGCGCCAGCGAAGCCCAGGTGCAGCAGGCGCTGGCCTGGAATGACAAGAGTTGGCCTTGGCGCCACTACGGCCCGGCGGTGATGGCGGCGGTGCAGGCGGGGGTGCCCGTGCTGGGCGGCAACCTGCCGCGAGCGCAGATGCGCGATGTGATGCAGCAAACCCGCTGGGACAGCCACCTGCCCGCTGCTGCATGGCAGCGCCAGCTCGACGCCATTGCCGACGGCCACTGCGGCCTGCTGCCCGAGGGCCAGCTGGCCCAGATGGCGCGCATCCAGCTGGCCAAGGACGACAGCATGGCCCAGACCGCTAGCTCCCAGCTGCAGCCCGGCAAGACGGTGCTGCTGATCGCCGGGCGCGGCCATGTGCTGCGCAGCATCGGCATTCCGACCTGGCTGCCTGCGGGCACCCGCTCGGTGGTGGCCATTGGCCAGGCGGGCAGCCAGGCCCAGGCCGATGCGGCCGACCGCGACTGGGTACACAGCACCCCGGCGCTGCCGGCCCAGGACCACTGCGCCGCGCTGCGCGAGAAGTGGAAGAAGTAGAGGCCAAGCCTCTGCGTGCTCAGGTCACCGGGGCGGGGTTGAACAGCACCAGCGCATTGTGCAGCTGCCACTCCTCGGCCCAGGTCTTCTTGCGGCCGCTGGCCACCTCCAGCATCAGGCGGAACATCTCCCAGCCCATCTCCTCGATGCTCGCCTCGCCATCGGCAATGCGCCCGGCGTTCACATCCATCAGGTCATGCCAGCGGCGCGCCAGATCGCTGCGCGTGGCCACCTTGATCACCGGCACCTGCGCCAGGCCATAGGGTGTGCCGCGCCCGGTGGTGAACACATGCAGGTTCATGCCGGCGGCCAGCTGCAAGGTGCCGCAGATGAAGTCGCTCGCGGGCGTCGCCGCATAGACCAGGCCGCGCTCGATGCCGCGATCTGCGAGTCTCTGGCCGGGCGAGAGCACGCCGGTGATGGGCGCTGTGCCGCTCTTGATGATCGAGCCCATCGCCTTTTCCACGATGTTGGACAGGCCGCCCTTCTTGTTGCCCGGCGTGGTGTTGGCGCTGCGGTCCACCTTGCCCTTGTCCAGGTAGGCGTCGTACCAGGCCATCTCGTCGATCATCGCCTGCGCCACCTCTGGGGTTGAGGCGCGTGAGGTGAGCTGGTCAATGCCATCGCGCACCTCGGTCACTTCGCTGAACATCACGGTCGCCCCTGCGCGCACCAGCAAATCGGTGCAAAAGCCGACGGCCGGGTTGGCGGTGACGCCGCTAAAGGCATCGCTGCCGCCGCACTGCACGCCCACGACCAAGGCACTGGCCGGCACGGTCTCGCGCCGGCGCTGGTTCAGCCGTGCCAGGTGCGCCTCGGCGCGGGTCATGATGGACTGCACCATCGACATGAAGCCCACATGCGCCTCGTCCTGCAGGCAGACCACATCCAACGCGGGCGCGCGCTCATCGGCGATCGGGAAGGAGCCCGGCGGCAGCAGGCGCTCGGGCTGCAGCTTTTCGCAGCCCAGGCTCACGACCATCACCTCGCCGCCAAAGTTCGGGTTGTGGCTGATGTTGCGCAAGGTGCGCTGCGGGATCTCGGCACCCACCGCATCAATGGCCACGCCGCAGCCATAGCTGTGCTCGAGCCCGACGACATCGTCGACCTGCGGGTAGCGCGGCAGCAGCTCGGCCTTGATGCGGCGCACCGCAAAATCGAGCACGCCCGCCACGCACTGCACCGTGGTGGTGATGGCCAGGATATTGCGGGTGCCCACCGTGCCATCGGCATTGCGGTAGCCCTCAAAGGTATAGCCCTCCAGCGGTGGCAGATCGGGGGCCGGCACCGTGGCAATGGGCAGGCCTTCGAGCGAGCGGGCCTCGGGCATCTGCAGCAGGCGCTCATGCACCCAGCTGCCCGCGGCAATGGCCTGGCGCGCATAGCCGATGACCACGTTGTAGCGGCGCACGGCCTCGCCCTGCGCAATGTCCACCAAGGCCACCTTGTGCGCCTGCGGCACCTGCTCCACCAGCCGCAGGCCCGAGGGCAGCACCGTGCCGGCCGGCAGCCCGCCGTCATTGGCGATGATCGCGACGTTGTCCGCCGCATGCATGGAAATCGAAAGTGGGGTCGTTCTGGCTTGTGTCATGGCAAATACTCTCTACGGCGGTGCTCCGGCAGCGTAGCGCATGCGCGCTGCCGGCCCGCCTGGCACCTGTCGCTTTGCGCGACAGGGCCGCACGCAAACGCTCAATCGGCCTTGATGCCGGCGGCCTGGATCACCTGCGCCCATTTGGCCACCTCGGCCTTCTGAAACTCGGCCAGCTCGGCCGGCGTCATCGTCGAGGGCTGCATGCCAAAGGCCTTCAAACGCGTCTGCACTTCCGGCGTGGCGACGATCTTCATGATCTCGGCATGCAGGCGGTCCACCACGGGCTTGGGTGTGCCAGCGGGTGCAAACACCGCTTGCCAGGAGCCCATGTCAAAGCCCTTTTCACCAGCCTCGGCAATGGTCGGCACATCGGGCAGCGATTCCAGACGCTTGGAGCTGGTCACCGCGATCGGGCGCAGCTTGCCGGCCTGGATGTGCGGGCCCACGACCAGGGCCGTGTCAAACATCATGTCCACCTGGCCGCCGATGACATCCTGCACCGCCGGGCCGCTGCCCTTGTAGGGCACATGGGTGAACTTGACGCCCGTCTGGTAGGCCAGCAGCTCCAGCGCCATGTGGTTGGAGGTGCCGCTACCGGGCGAAGCCGAGGTCAGCCCGCCGCTGGAGGCCTTGGCCTTGCTGCCAGCCATCACATCAGCCAGGGTCTTGTAGGGGCTGGAGGCGGGCACCACCAGCACCAGCGGGCCCGAGCCCAGCATCGCGACCGGCGTGAAGGATTTGACCGGGTCGTAGTCGAGCTTGGAATACAGGCTGATATTGATCGCATGCGAGCTGATGGTGCCGCCCAGGATGGTGTAGCCATCGGGCGCGGCGCGCGCGGCCAGTGCCGAGCCCACGCTGCCGCCGGCCCCGCCCTTGTTCTCGATGATCATCGGCGTGCCCAGCGCCTTGCCCAGCGGCTGGGCGATCACGCGTGCCAGGGTGTCGGTATTGCCGCCGGGGGGAAACGGCACCAGGTAGGTGATGGATTTGCCCGTGGGCCAGCTGCTTTGGGCCAGCGCGGAGGTGCTGGCCAGGCCGGCGCCCAGCATCAAGGCGCTGGCCGCGAGGGAGCTTTGGATCAGGGTTCTGCGTTGCATGGATGTCTCCTTGGTTTGTAATCGTCAAAAGGCTGGTTCAATGAACTCGGTGGGGCTCAGAAACGCGGCTGCTTGCCGTCGAAGCTCGGGTCGTACTTGCGCATCTGGCCCAGGTCATCGCGGTTGCGGATGCCGCAGTGCAGGTAGTTGTCATGCAGGCGCGCCAGCGCATTGCGGTCCAGGCGCACGCCCAGACCCGGCGTGCTGGGCACGCGCAGGCTGCCCGCTTCAAACTGCAGGCGCCCGCCTTCGATGACCTCCTCGTCCTGCCAGGGGTAGTGCGTGTCACAGGCATAGGTGAGCAGCGGCACGCTGGCACACAGATGCGTCATTGCCACCAGGCTGATGCCCAGGTGCGAGTTGCTGTGCATCGACAGGCCCAGGTCAAAGGTGCGGCACAGGCTGGACAGGCGCTGCGTGGCGCGCAGGCCGCCCCAGTAGTGGTGGTCGCTCAGCACAATCTTCACCGGGCAGCCCATCTCGGCATTGCGCCGGAACTCGGCAAAATCGGTCACCACCATATTGGTGGCCAGCGGCACCTCACAGGCGCGGGCCACGGCCGCCATGCCGTCCAGCCCGGGGGCCGGGTCTTCGTAGTACTCCAGCACGCCGCGCAGCTTCTCGACAATGCGCAGGCTGGTCTCCACCGTCCAGTTGGCATTGGGATCGATGCGCAAAGGCAGGCCGGGAAAGGCCTCGGCCAGGGCCAGAATGCCGGCAGCCTCCTCATCGGGCGGCAAGGCCCCGGCCTTGAGCTTGATGCTCTGAAAGCCGTACTGGCCCATCATGCGCTGGGCCTGTGCCACCAGCTGCTGCGGTGTCAGCGCCTCGCCCCAGGCATCCGGGGCATAGGGCTGGCCGGCATGCTCGGCGTACTTGTAGAACAGGTAGGCCGAGAACGGCACACTGGGGCGCGCCGCGCCGCCCAGCAGATCCACGACGGGCGCATTCGCCATCTGGCCTTGCAGATCAAGCATGGCCACCTCGAACGCACTGACCACCTTGGCCACTGTTTTGGACACATGGGTGCCCGGCGCGAGCGACACCTGCTGGCCCAGAAACTCCGAGGCCGTTTGCACGGGCGGCGCCACCAGCGCGGCCACCCGCTGCTCCATCTCGTTGAGCGCCCAGGGCGACAGCCCCACCAGTGCCGGTGCCGCCTTGGCCAGTGCATCGAGCATCGGCTGGTCGCCATAGCTCTCATTGATGCCCACCAGGCCCGAGGCCGTCTCGATCTCGATGATGGAGCGCAGCGCCCAGGGCTCGTGGATGCCGGCAGCGTTGAGCAGCGGCGGATCGCGGAAGGCAATCGGCGTGATGCGGATATGGCGAATGGCGTGTGAGGTACTCATCGTGAAAACGCAGAAGAAAGCAGAAGGGGTGAAGGGTTGGGAGGCGGTGAATGCTTAGCGCACGGTCATGAAGATCTGCGGCAGCCAGGTGGTGAAGGCCGGCACAAAGGTCACCAGGCCCAGCGCAAAGATCAGCGCGCCATAGAACGGCCAGATGGTGCGCATGACGGTACCCACCGACACACCACCAATGGCACAGCCGACAAACTGGGTCGTGCCTACCGGCGGGGTGTTCAGCCCCAGCGCGCAGTTGATCAGCAGCACAATGCCGAACTGCACCGAGCTCATGCCGTAGTGCTGGGCAATCGGCAAGAAGATGGGCGTGCACAGCAAGATGGTGGCGGCCATGTCGAGGAAGGTGCCGAGCAGAAACAGGATGATGTTGATCAGCAGGAACACCATCCAGGGCGTGGTGGTGACCTGGGCCAGCATCTGCCCGGTGAGCTCGGCCACGCCGTAGAGGCTGATCAGGTAGCCAAAGGTGCTGGAGATGCCGATCAGCAGCAAGATGATGCCGGTGTTGCGCACGGCCTTGGAGGCGGCCTTGACAAAGTGCGACCAGCTGAGCGACCGGTAGACAAACACCGTCAGCGCCAGCGCATAGAGCACGGCGACCACGGCCGACTCGGTCGCGGTGAACACGCCCGACAGAATCCCGCCCAGAATCAGCACCACGACAAACAGACCCGGCAGCGCCGCGGCCAAGCTGCGGCCCACGACCTGCCAGCCGGGGAAGGTGCCGGCCGGGTAACCACGGCGGCGTGCCACCCAGTAGGCCGCGCCCAGGTTGCTCAGGGTCAGGATCAGCGCCGGGATGATGGCCGCCAGAATCAGCGCCGCAATCGAGACCTTGCCGCTGGCCGCCAGCGCATAGATGATGATGTTGTGGCTGGTGGGCATCAGTGCGCCCACCAGGGCCGCATGCGTGGTCACGTTGACCGCGTAATCGGCGTGGTAGCCCTCTTTCTTCATCATCGGGATCATCACCGCACCCATGGCCGAGACATCAGCCACCGGCGAGCCCGAGACGCCGCCAAACAAGGTGCAGGCCACTACGTTGGACATGCCCAGGCCGCCGCGCACATGGCCGATGAGCGCCCGCGCAAAGTTCACGATGCGGTCGGCAATGCCGCCGTGCAGCATCAGCTCGCCGGCAAAGATGAAGAACGGAATCGCCAGGAAGGAGAATACCCCCATGCCGGCAGTCATCTGCTGAAAGCCCACCTCCAGCGGCAGCCCCTCATAGGCCAGCGTGGCCAGCGCAGACAGACCAATGGAGAAGGCCACCGGCACGCCCAGCAGCAGCAGGACGGCAAAGCTCAGGCTCAGAATCAGCAAGGCTGTGGTCATCGCCGCGCTCCTAGTTGGGCTGCACTTCGCGGCCTTGCGCGAGTGCGATCAGGTGTTCGATGGAAAACAGCACAATCAGGCTGCCGGCAAGGATGGCGGGCACGTATTTCCAGCCTTCGGACACGCCCAGGGTCGGCAGGCGGTAGTCCCAGACCGATTCGGCCAGCGACGCGCAGCCATAGGCCATGGCCGCGCCAAACACCAGGATCAGCGCATGGATCAGAAACTCCATCTTGGTGCGCAGCCAGTCCGGCGCCAGCACCAGGAGCGACTCCAGCCCGATATGGCCGCTGTCGCGCACGCCCACGGCGACGCCGAACATGGTCACATAGAGCACCAGCAACAGCGACAGGCTCTCGGCCCAGGTGGGCGTGTTGTTGAGCACATAGCGGCCAAACACCTGCCAGCTCACGGCAGCAATCAGCAGCATCAGGCCGGCAATTCCCAGCCACATGCACAAGCGCGACAAGGCGCTGCAAATCTTGGTAAACATCGTGGTGCCCGTGCAGGCCCGGGGCGTACAGCCTCCGGGCAAAGAGTTGCAAGGAGCCAGCACCCGGCGGGCACTGGCATTGGCGTGGGATCAGCGGCGGATCAAGGTGTTTCCTGCGCGCGCTTGACCAGGTCTTTCAACTTGGCATCGGTGATGAACTTGTCATACACCGGCCGCATCGCCGCCTGGAACGGGGCCTTGTCCACCTCGATGATCTCGGCGCCGCCCGCCTTCACGACCTCGAGCGACTTGGCCTCACGCTCGGCCCACTGCTTGCGCATATAGGGCACCGACTCCTTGGCGGCCTGGCGTACCCAGCGCTGCTCCTCGGGCGAGAGCTTGTCAAAGGTGCGTTTGGAGAACAGCAAAATCTCCGGCGCCATCGAGTGCTCGGTCTTGCTGAAGTACTTGGCGACTTCGAACGAGCGCGAGCTCTCAAACGTGGGGTAGTTGTTTTCGGCCGCATCGATGAGGCCGGTCTTCAGCCCGGTGTAGACCTCGCCCATCGGCATTGGCGTCGCATTGGCGCCCATCGCTTCGAGCATGCTCACCCACAGGTCGGACTGCTGCACGCGCACCTTCATGCCCTTCATGTCGGCCAGGCTCTTGACCGGCCGCTTGGCGGTGAACATGGAGCGCGCACCACTGTCGTAAAAGCCCAGGCCGATGAAGCCCTGTTTTTCGCAGGCTTTGAGGATCTCTTCGCCCACGGGGCCATCGAGCACCTTGTGCATGTGCTCCACTGAGCGGAACAGGAAGGGCATCGTGGGCACCACGGTCTCGTTGCAGACATTGTTCATCGCGCCTACGTTGACCCGCACCATCGCCAGCGCGCCGATCTTGGCCTGCTCGATGGTTTCCTTCTCGCCCCCCAGTGCCCCGTTGGGGTAGACGCGGATGCTGTGCTTGCCGCCGGACAGCGCCTTGAGGCGCTCGCCCATGAACTTCACCGCCTGCACGGTCGGGTAGTCGTCCGGGTGGATATCTGATGAACGAAATTCGGTGGCCTGCGCGCTGAGCGCCAGCAGACCGGCAGCCAGCGCTGCACTGAGAGTGGAAAGTCGCATTTGTCTACCTCGTTATCTCTATGGTTGGGGGAACATGCCCGAATGGTTTCCGGGTCTCTGGGTCACACACACCTCGCCTGTTTACAGGGGCCGAAATTCCGTCTCCTCCATTCCTGAAACGCCTGGGCGCAGCGCAAACACGCCACCGGCCAGCGGTTGGTCCGACAGATCGATACCGTCCTGCCGTATCGATGTGACATAGAGCACATCCAGGCCCGGGCCGCCAAAGGCGCACATCGCCGGCTTCTTGACCGGCAGCGCCAACGAGCGGTCCAGCCGGCCATCGGGCCGGAAGCGGTGCACCAGGCCCGCGTCGTTGCCGCAGATCCAGTAGCAGCCTTCGGCATCGATGGCCGCGCCATCGGGCCGGCCCGGCAGGCTCGTCATATCGACAAACAGGCGGCGGTTGTGGGGTGTGCCGGTGTCCGCGTCGTAGTCAAAGGCCCAGATCTGCTGGCTGCTGGGGTGCGAATCCGACAGGTACATGGTTCGCCCATCGGGGCTGAAGGCCAGGCCGTTGGGCGTGACCAGCGGGCCCAACTGCAGATCCTGCGCGCGGCCTGCCGCCATGTCCTCGGCGCCCAAGCGGTAGAGCTTGCCCACCGGCTGCGCGGCGGCCATGTCCATCAGCATGCTGCCTGCCACAAAACGGCCCTGGCGGTCGCAGCGCCCATCGTTAAAGCGCATGCCTGGCATGGTATGGACGACGGCAGCCAGTTGTTGGGTGTGAGCCTCACCATCGCCCAGCGTCACCTGGTAAATGCCATCTTCCAGCCCGGCAATCCAGCTGCGCGGCTCGCCCTGCCAGGCGGCCATGCAGGCCAGCATCTGCGGCAGCTGCCACTGCGTGGCGGCGCCCTGCCCCGGCTGCCAGCGCTGCAGCAGGCCGCGCGGTATGTCGGCCCAGTACAGCGCAGCCTCCTGCGCACGCCACACAGGGCTTTCGCCGGTGGCATTGCGGGCGTCGAGCACCAGCTCGGCGGCTGTCATGCAGACGGCTCCGGCGCATCGCCAAAGGGGCCTTGGGCGGTGAAGGCGCCGCCCTGGTAGACAGCGACCGGGTCGTTGGCCGCGGGGGCGGGTTGTCCCTCCACCTGGGCGCGCCAGGGCTCGGAGCTGTCCTTGGGCACAAAGCCCAGGTGGGCAGCGGCATGGTTGTCCCACCACAGGTCGCGGTTGGCCGATACGCCGTAGACGACGGTATGGCCGACGTTGGGCGTGAACAGGCTTTTCTCGACCAGCTGCACCAGGTCGTCATAGCTCAGCCAGCTGTGCATCATGCGCCGGTCCTTGGGCGCGGGAAAGGACGAACCAATGCGTATGCTCACCGTCTCGATGCCGTAGCGGTCAAAGTAGAAACTCGCCATGTCCTCGCCAAAGGATTTGGACAGGCCGTAGTAGCCATCGGGGCGGCGGCGCGCATGGGCGTCGATCTTCTCGCTTTGCTGGTAAAAGCCGATCACATGGTTGGAGCTGGCAAACACAATGCGCTTCACGCCGTGGCGGCGCGCGGCCTCGTAGAGGTGGAAGATGCCTTTGATATTGGCCTCCAGCACCTCTTCAAAAGGCCGCTCCACCGAAACGCCGCCCAGGTGCACGATGGCGTCGCAGCCGGCCACCATCGCGTCGACGGCCTGCTTGTCGGCCAGGTCGCAGGGGACGACTTCTTCTTGCGCATCCCGCGGCGCGCCCATGCCGGCGATGTCGGACACGCGCAACACAGGGGCCAGGCCGCGCAGGCGCTGGCGCAGCACCTGGCCCAGGCCGCCGGCAGCACCAGTCAACAGCAAGCGTTGCAGCGGGGTTGTTTGTGCCTGCATGGCCTGCTCCTTTCCATAAAAAAAGGCGCTTATGAAAAGCGCCTGGGGTGGTCAGCCTTGAGCCAGGCCGTCGATGGCAGAACGCATGTTCTTCAGGGCCTTCACCACCAGCGCAGGGTCGGTGGCGAACGACAGGCGGATATAAGGCGACATGCCAAAGGCCGCGCCCGGCACGGTGGCCACATTGGCCGCCTTGAGCAGAAAGCTCGAGACGGCAGCATCGCTGTCCAGCACCTGGCCTTCGGCCGTGCGGCGGCCGATCAGGCTTTGGCAACCGAGGAACAGGTAGAAGGCGCCATCGGGCACCGACGACAGGGTCAGCTCAGGCACGATGGCCAGCTCGCGGCGAATGGTCTCGAGCCGGTCCACAAAGGTCTGGCGCGCCTGGCGCACGCAGTCCTGGTCGCCCAGCAAAGCCGCTTGCGCAGCGGCCTGCGCCACCGATGTGGCACTGGTGCAGCTTTGCGATTCGAGCTTGTTCATGCCGCCGATCAGCTTCTCGGGGCCTGCCGCATAGCCAATGCGCCAGCCGGTCATCGCGTAGGACTTGGAGACGCCGTTGATGATCAGCATGCGGTCCTTCAGATAAGGACAGGCCTGGGCGAACGAGACAAAGGGCACACCGGTCAGGATGATGTGCTCGTAGATTTCATCGGACATGACCAGCACATCGGGGAAGTCCTTGAGCACCTCGCCCAGCGCCTGCAGCTCGGCGCGGCTGTAGACCGCGCCGGTGGGGTTGCCGGGACTGTTGATGATCAGCCAGCGGGTCTTGGCCGTGATGCTCTGGCGCAGCGCGTCGGGCGTGAGCTTGAAGCCCACCGCTTCTGCGCAAGGCACATAGACCGGCACGCCGCCATGCAAGGCCACGATGTCGCCATAGGACACCCAGCAAGGGGTGGGCACCACGACTTCGTCGCCGCTCTCCAAGGTCGCCATGAAGGCATTGAAGATCAGCTGCTTGGCGCCGACACCGGTGGTGATCTCGGCCACCGTGTAGTCGAGTTCGTTGTCCTGTTTGAACTTCTGCGCAATCGCCTTGCGCAGGCTCTCGGTGCCGGCCGGCACCGTGTACTTGGTGGCACCGGCCTTGGCCGCGGCCATCGCCGCATCAATGATGTGCTCGGGCGTATTGAAATCGGGCTCGCCAATGCTCAGGTCGATGACATCGATGCCTTCGGACTTCATCTTCTTGGCCAGCGAGGAAATCGCCATGCTCGGCGACGAAGGCAGGCCCTCGACTTTTTGACTTAGCTTCAACATAAATTCGCAATCGCTCGGTTTCTCTTAGATGCCCTTGTCATTGGGGTTGGCGTAGAGCGCCTTGGTCGAATCGCTGAGCGGGAAGTTGATGTTCACGTTGCGCGGAGGGATCGTGGTCATGAACCACTTTTGGTAGAGCGCTTCCATCTCGCCGGACTTGATCATCGCGTAGACGGTGTCATCGACCAGCTTCTTGAACGTCGGGTCATCCTTGCGCAGCATCACGCCATAGGGCTCGGTGCGCAGCGGCTCGTTGAGGATCACATACTGGTCGCGCTGGGGCGAGGTGGCGATAAAGCTGGCCAGTTGCACGTCATCGAGCACAAAGGCGTCGGCCTTGCCCGATTCGAACATCACAAAGGCTTCGGACGGGTCCTTGCCATAGACCTCGTTGAACTTCACGTTCTGGGCCTTTTTGTAGGCGCGCAGCAGCTGGATCGAGGTGGTGCCGGTCACGGTGGCCACATTGCGGTTTTGCAGATCGGCAATACCTTTGACTGGCGAGTCCTTGCGCACGGCCAGGGTCACATTGGCCGAGAAGTAGCTCGGCGAGAAGGAGACTTGCTCCTGGCGTGCAAGGGTGTTGGTCACCGGTGTGCAGTCCAGATCGACGGTGCCGTTCTGCACCAGCGGGATGCGGCTGGTGGGCGTGGTGATCAGGTACTTGATTTCCATCTTCTGCAAGCCCGCCGCCTTTTGCGCCGCCTCTGCTACCTTCAGGCAGATGTCATTGATCAAGCCGATAGGGTCCGCATTGCCATTGACCTTGTAGCTGAAGGGCACGGACATGTCGCGCGCACCGATGGTGATCGCGCCGTTCTGCTTGATCTTCTCCAGCGTGGAGGTCTGCGCTTGCGCCAGGGAAGCAGCCAGCAGAGTGACGGCACATACGGTGGTTTTGGAGAAAAGCTTGAGCATGATTGGAAAGTAGGTTACAACAAGGCATCAGTCATGTGTTGTCTGACGACAGGTGTGAATTATGATCACAGCTATGCTTAAAAGCCCCTCGGAATTACCCGCATCCTCGTCAATGGCATCAGGCCAGGATGCCACTTTGCACGGTTGCCACACCCCGCAAGGCAGCTGCTTGGCCCACCTTCAGCCGGATCACAGCCATGCTTAAAAGCCCCTTGGAACTCGCTACAACCCCATCGATGGCCATAGACTCCGCCGCCAGTCTGCGCGGCAGCCGTGCCGCCAAGGGCAGCCGCAGCCTGGCCAATCTGTTGTCGGAAGAATTTGAAAACAAGATCCGCCAGGGGCTGTTGCAAGAGGGCGACAAGCTGCCCACAGAAACCGAACTGGTGCGCAGCTATGACGTCAGCCGCACAGTGGTGCGCGAGGCGTTGTCCAAATTGCAGGCCTCGGGTTTGGTGGAGACCAAGCACGGCATCGGCACCTTTGTGCTGCCCGCGCGCAGCACGCCGGGCATGGTGCTCAGCGCCCACGAGCTGAGTGAATCGGTCGATGTGCTCGCGGTGCTGGAGCTGCGCATCAGCCTGGAGACCGAGGCGGCGGGACTGGCTGCGACCCGGCGCCAGGAGCCGCATCTGCGCGCGATGCGCACTGCGCTGCAGGCCTTTGAGCAGAACTTTGCACTGGGCCGCGAGACCGTGAGCCATGACCTGGACTTTCACCTGAGCATCGCCAAGGCCACCGGCAACCGCTATTTCCAGGAGATCCTGCAGCACTTTGGCTCGATGCTGATTCCGCGCAACCGGATTGCCTCGATCCACATCCCCACGCGCGACCCGGACTACCTCAAGCGCGTCAACCGCGAGCATGAAGAGATCTTCTCCGCGATCGAGCGCCAGGATGCGGACTCGGCCCGCGCTGCGATGCGCATCCACCTGACCAACTCGCGCGAACGCCTGCGCCTGGCCCAGCGCCTGGCCCAGGAACAGCAAGCAACCGGCGCACCAGGCAGCGAGCGCTAAGCCGCGCAGCAGCCCGGCACGGGGCTGCTGCCTTCACGCCCCGGGTCGCGCCACCGCTGCGCCCGCCACACCTATCCGTTGGCGCAGCGCCCGGCCCGCCCCAGCGCCAGCCCACGGCGGCGCCAGGCGGCATGACCGGCCCAGCCGCCCACCCACACAAGCGTTTCCCCTAGTCAACCAAAGCTTGGCGATCTGCGTTTTGAGTTGTATGATGTCTTATATCTAAAAAGGAGACAAAGACCTATGTATCGCCGTTCGCACCTGATCTATTCAGCGCTGGCCCTGGCCGCCGGTAGCTTGTTATCGACTCCGCTGTTGGCGGCCGATGCATGGCCCAGCAAGCCGATCCGGCTGATTGTTCCCTACCCGCCCGGCGGCAGTTCGGACATCATTGCGCGCTCGATCGGCCAGCTGATCTCGCAAGAGCTCAAGCAGACGGTAGTGATCGACAACAAGCCCGGAGCGAACGGCAACCTGGGCGCCGAGTTTGTCGCCCGCGCCCAGCCCGATGGCTACACCTGGCTGCTGTGCGACCTCGGAGCGCTCGCGATCTCCCCGTCCATCTACACCAAGCTGAGCTTTGACCCCAGCAAGGACCTGCGTGGCGCCGCCATGCTGGCCTACTCGCCGCACATGCTGGTGGTGCACCCGTCGGTGCAAGCCAACAACCTGCAGGAGCTGGTGGCCCTGTCCAAGAAGCAGGACCTGAACTTTGCCGTCACGGCCACCGGCAGCGCGCCGCATCTGGCCGGTGTCGAGCTGGCCCGGCTGACGGGCGCCAAATGGGTCTATGTGCCCTACAAGGGCGGCGTGCAATCGGTGCAGGACACGGTGGCTGGCCAGACCCAGGTGCTGATGAACGGCATGCTGGCCACCTACCCCCATGTGCAAAGCGGCAAGTTAAAGCTGCTGGGTATCTCCAAGAACACCCGCATGCCGCTGATCGCCGATGTGCCGACCCTGGCCGAGCAAGGCGCAGCCGGCTTTGCCTCGGGCACCTGGCAAGGCGTGGTACTGCCGGCCAAAACGCCAGAAGCGGTGATCCAGAAGGTGAACCAGGCGCTGCTGACTGCCATCCGCTCGCCCGAGGTGCGCTCGCGCCTGACCGGCCAGGGCGCCGAGGTGGTCACGATGACGCCGGCCGAGACTGACCAATTTTTCAAGGCCGAACGCCAGCGCTGGCGCACGGTCGTTCAAACCGCCAATCTGCAGCTCGATTGAGCCGCCCGGATTTGGCACTGTCGATTCCCTCTCTTTTCTTTGAAAGTTTGATATGAGCACCATGAGCCCCCAGGATGTGAAGAACGTGATGAGTTCCGGACTGCTGTCCTTCCCCATTACCGACTTTGATGCACAAGGCAACTTCAATGCCAAGGGCTATGCCGAGCGCCTGGAATGGCTGGCCCCGTTTGGCGCCAGCGCGCTGTTCGCCGCTGGCGGCACCGGTGAGTTCTTCTCGCTGACCGCCGAAGAGTACCCTGCGATCATCAAGACCGCCGTGGACACCTGCAAGGGCAAGGTGCCGATCATCGCCGGTGCAGGCGGCCCGACCCGCTTTGCGATCCAGTGCGCACAGGCTGCGGAAGCCGCTGGCGCCCACGGCATCCTGCTGATGCCCCACTACATGACCGAAGCCAGCCAAGAAGGCCTGGCCGCGCACGTCGAAGCCGTCTGCAAGAGCGTGAAGTTCGGCGTCATCATCTACAACCGTGGCGTGAGCCGTTTCACCCCCGAGACCGTTGCCAAGCTCTGCGAGCGCAACCCCAACCTGGTCGGCTTCAAGGACGGCGTGGGCGACATCGAAGCCATGTCGGCGATGTACCTGACGATGGGCGACCGCCTGGCCTACCTGGGTGGCCTGCCAACCGCCGAAGTCTATGCCGCCGCCTACAAGGCACTGGGCACGCCGGTGTACTCTTCTGCCGTGTTCAACTTCATCCCCAAGACCGCCATCCGCTTCTACGAAGCCGTGCGCACCGATGACCACGCCACCCAGCACCAGCTGCTCAAGGACTTCTTCATGCCCTACCTGAAGATCCGCAACCGCAGCGCTGGCTACGCCGTGTCCATCATCAAGGCCGGTGCCAAGCTGGTGGGCCACGATGCCGGTCCGGTGCGCGCGCCTTTGGCTGACCTCAAGCCCGAGGAAGTCGATATGCTGGCAGCATTGATCAAGAAGGTCGAAGCCTGATCGACCTCGCCTAACCAGCCCGGCTCCACAGCTGCACTAAGAACCTGTTCAAAGTCTCCTCGCGCCGCGACAGTGTCTTTGCGGGATGGGATGCTAGGGGCCGCCCAGCCGCGCAACACCGCAGCAATAGCCGCGCTATTGCGAGGATTTGCAACAACGCAGACCGCCCCTGCCCGGGCGGCCCTAGCCGGGCGCCCGCAAAGCCACTGTCCCTACGGGTTGGAGTGAAATCGGGCGATTTCTGCGCGCTGGCCCTTGCTTGCACCCCGGTGCAAGCTGCGTTCCATCCCTTCGAACTCATCCCGATTGCACTCCAACGCGGCTGCGTAGTGACTTTGAACAGGTTCTAAGCCGCTGGGGCGCCGGGCTCCTTCCGTTTAAAGCCCTCTCCACACATGATTGCCACCCAACGCCCGCGCGTGCTGCAAATGGGCAAGATGCCGCTGCCCGCGCTTGATGCCGATCTGGCCCAGGAATTCGATACCACCGTGCTGAGCGCACAAGCGGACCCGCAGCAGTTCCTGGCTGCCCACGGTTCGGAGTTTGCCTACCTGGTCACCTCGGCCAGCATAGGCGCATCGGCCTCGGTGATCCAGGCCTTGCCGGCGCTGCGCGGCATCAGCAGCTTTGGCGTGGGCTTTGATGCGCTGGACCAGCAGTCCATCCTCGCCCAGTCCGCGCGCGTGGGCTACACCCCCGGCGTGCTGGACGACTGCGTGGCCGACATGGCCTTTGCACTGCTGCTGGACAGTGCCCGCCGCCTGGCAGCGGCTGACCGCTTTGTGCGCGCGGGCCTGTGGCCCACCGAGCGCTTTGGCGTCTACACCCGTGCCTCGGGCAAGCGCCTGGGCATTCTGGGCATGGGCCGCATTGGCCGCCAGGTGGCGCGCCGCGCCAGCGGTTTTGACATGGAGGTGGCCTACCACAACCGCCGCCCAGTCAGCGATTCGCCGCACCGCTACATGGAGTCGCTGCAGGAACTGGCCCAGTGGTGCGATTTTCTGGTCATCACTGCTGCCGGTGGCGACGACACCCGTCACCTGGTCGATGCCCAGGTGCTGGACGCCCTGGGCCCGCAGGGTTTTGTGATCAATGTGGCGCGCGGCAGCGTGGTCGATGAAGCGGCCCTGCTGGACGCGCTGCAACACCAGCGCATTGCCGGCGCGGGCCTCGATGTGTTCGAGGACGAACCACGCCCCCTGCCCGGCCTGCTGCAGCAGGACAACGTAGTGCTGGCACCGCATATCGCCAGCGGCACCCAGGAGACGCGCCGCGCGATGGCCGATCTGGTGCTGGCCAACCTGCGCAGCTTGATCGCCAATGGCCAGCCGCTGCAGGAAGTGCCCTGGTCCCAAGCTGCGGCACAGGCCCGTGCTGGTTGAGAACGTTTTTACGACGACCGAACCATCCACCCATTTTTTTGAGAACAGGCCCAACCGCCTGGCAAGCTTATGACGACACACAACAACCTGATCAACGGCAGCTGGACACCCGGCAAGACCACCTCGCCCAACACCAACCCCAGCGACCTGTCCGACGTGATCGGCCAGTATGCGCAGGGCGATGCCAGCGATGTGGATGCCGCAGTGGCAGCAGCCACGGCGGCCTTCCCGGCCTGGAGCGTCTCGGGCATCCAGGCGCGCCATGATGCGCTGGACAAGATCGGCAATGAAATCCTGGCGCGCAAGGAAGAGCTGGGCGACCTGCTGGCCCGCGAAGAAGGCAAGACCCGGCCCGAGGCGATTGGCGAAGTGGCCCGCGCCGGCCAGATCTTCAAGTTCTTTGCCGGTGAATGCCTGCGCCTGGCCGGTGAGAGCCTGCCGTCGGTGCGCCCCGGCATTGGCGTGGAAATCACGCGCGAGCCCGTCGGTGTCGTCGGCCTGATCACCCCCTGGAACTTCCCCATCGCCATTCCGGCCTGGAAGATCGCACCGGCGCTGGCCTTTGGCAACTGCGTGGTGATCAAGCCCGCCGATCTGGTGCCCGGCAGCGCCTGGGCACTGGCCGACATCATCCACCGCAGCGGCATCCCCGCCGGTGTCTTCAACCTGGTGATGGGCCGGGGCCGCATCATTGGCGATGCGCTGGTGCAGCACCCCGATGTGGCCGCGATCAGCTTTACCGGCTCGGTCGGTGTGGGCCGGGGCATTGCCGAGGCCTGCGTGAAATCGGGCAAGAAGGTGCAGCTGGAGATGGGTGGCAAGAACCCGCAGGTGGTGCTCGACGATGCCGACCTGGCCCAGGCGGTGGAGCTGTCGGCCCAGAGCTGCTTTTACTCGACCGGCCAGCGCTGCACCGCATCGAGCCGCCTGATCGTCACCGACAAGATCTACCCGGCCTTCGTGCAGGCGCTGCAAGAGCGCATGGCCAAGATCAAGGTCGGCGATGCGCGCGCCGCCGGCACCGATATCGGCCCCGTGGTGAGCCAGGCCCAGCTGGAGCAGGACCTGAGCTATGTGGAAATCGCCCAGGCTGAAGGCGCCGTGCTGGCCACGGGCGGCAGCCGCATTGCCTGCCACACCGGCAGTGGCAAGGAAGGTTTTTTCATGCAACCGGCCCTGCTGGTGGACAGCACACCCCAGATGCGCATCAACCGCGAAGAGGTGTTTGGCCCCGTCGCCAGCGTGATCCGCGTGCGGGACTACGAAGAGGCGCTGGCCGTCGCCAATGACACCGCCTTTGGCCTGTCTGCCGGTATTGCCACTACCAGCCTGAAGTACGCCAGCCACTTCAAGCGCCATGCCCAGGCCGGCATGGTGATGGTCAACCTGCCCACCGCAGGCGTGGACTACCATGTGCCGTTTGGTGGCCGCAAGGGATCGAGCTACGGCCCGCGCGAGCAAGGCCGCTATGCGCAGGAGTTCTACACCACGGTGAAGACCGCCTATACGCTGGCTTGAACGCTGCGCCAGCACCAGGCGCTTTGCGGGCATCCGGTGGCCCTCCACCCGATGCCCGCGCAGTACCTGGTCGCTCTCAGGTAATACGCTTGGCGGAAAATGGCAGGATGAAACTTCTGCCTGACCTCTCTCTGCCGGTGACGGCCGACATCAACGATCCCCAGCCGCTGATCCTCTACCATGGCCGCAACTGCCCCGATGGCTATGGCGCGGCGCTGGCGGCCTGGCTGTTCTTCTCCGGCAACGCAGAGTTTCGCGGCCTGGACCACGGCGAAATCCAGACCGTGGACGACCTGGGGCCGCTGACTGGCCGCACGATCTACATCCTCGACTTCGCCTTTGGCCCCGAGCTGTTGGCAGCCATTGAGGCCCAGGCCCACAAGCTGGTGCTGCTGGACCACCACAAGAGCGCCGCTGAAAAGCTCAATGGCTACCAATGCACCTGCGGCGTCGTGCATTTCGACATGAACAAGTCGGGCGCACGCCTGGCCTGGGAGTTCTTCTTCCCCAAGGACCCGATCCCCGCGCTGGTGTTGCACATCGAAGACCGCGATATCTGGCGCTGGCAGTATCCCGACAGCGGTGCCTTTTTGGCCGCGCTGGACATGGAGCCGCGCAGCTTTGAGCGCTGGGCCGAGATTGCGGCCTTCAGCCCCGAGCAGCTGAGCGCCTTCATGGCCCGTGGCGGCGCGATGGACGAGAAATACCTCAAGCTCTGCAGCGATATCGCCGAAGGCGCGCAGCCGCTGGTGTTCAACGGCGTGGCCGGCCTGATGGTCAATGCCCCGGGCATGTTCCACAGCCAGGTCGGCGACATCCTCGCCAAGCAAAGCGGCAGCTTTGCGCTGATGTGGAGCGCCAGCCCCAAGGGCGCCAAATGCGGCCTGCGCTCGCGCTCGGATTTCAACTGCATCCCGCTGGCCGAAAGCATGGGCGGCGGCGGCCATGCCCAGGCCTGCGGCTTCCGCATGGGGGTGGACCGCATCCCCGAGCTGCTGGCAGGCACGCTGACCGCCCGGCCTGAAGACGCACTGCCGCCAGCGCGCCCCGCCCCTACGCCGGCGCCAACCGGCACGCCATGATGCCTGCCACCCGCACAGGCAGCAGCACCTGGGCGCAGCAATGCCCCCTGTGCGGCCAGAGCAATGGCTGCGCGGTGGCCCAGGGCCTGCCCGCTGCCCAGTGCTGGTGCATGAGCGCAGAGATCGATCCCCAGGCCTTGGAACGCCTGGCCCCTGCCGAGCGGGGCCAACGCTGCATCTGCCCGGCCTGTGGGCGTGCGCAGCCCGATCCCGGCGCCCGCCCCAACCGGGGTGACTGACAAGCGCCAACCCCAGGATCATCATCAAACGCCCGGGGCCTGCCCGCAGCCGCCCCACCAGGCCCCTCGCCAAACGCGCCCCCTCCGCCCAGCCCACGCCATGCAGATAAGACACCACACCTCCCAGGATCTGCGCAGCCTCTATGGGGAGCGCTTCCGCTGGTACCTGCTGTTCAGCGTCATGGTGGGCACGATGGCCTCGATCATCTCCTCGACCATCTTCAATGTCGCCATCCCGGCGATGAGCCTGCACTTTCAGCTCGGCCAGTCGCGCGCGCAATGGGTGACCTCGTCCTTCATGGTGGCCACGACGGTGGCGATGCTGACCACGCCCTGGCTGCTGTCGCGCTACGGCTACCGCAACACCTACCTGGGCGCCGTGCTGCTGCTGATGCTGGGGGGCATTGGCGGGGGTTTTAGCAGCGACTACAACCTGGTGCTGGTGGCGCGCGTGGTCGAAGGCCTGGCGGCCGGTGTGATCCAGCCGATTCCGGCCATCATCATCCTGCATGCCTTTGCCGCCCATGAGCAAGGCCGCGCCAATGGCCTGTTTGGCATGGGCATCGTGCTGGCGCCGGCCATCGGCCCCAGCGTGGGCGGCCTGCTGGTCGACTGGATGGGCTGGCGCTCGGTGTTCTTCATGGTGGTGCCGCTGTGCCTGGCCTCGGTCTGGCTGGCGCTGAAGTTTGTGCCCGTCAATGCGCCGGGTGGCGCCGCAGCCGACCGCCATGGCAAAAGCCTGGACTGGCTGGGCCTGGCCATTGCGACCACTGGCACGGTCTGCCTGCTCAATGGCCTGGTGGCGCTGCATGGCACGGGCTGGCAGCAAAGCGCCATACTGCTGGCCATTGCGCTGGTCTGCCTGCCCGCCTTCATCGCGTGGCAGCGGCGCTTGCTGGCCCAGGGCGGCAAGCCGCTGATGGACCTGCGCCTGTTTGCCTGCAAGCCTTTTGCGGCCGGCTGCATTGTGGCCTTTATCTATGGCGTGGCCTTGTTTGGCTCCACCTACCTGCTGCCGGTGTTCATGCAGCTGGGGCTGTCCTACTCGGCCTCGGTGGTCGGCACCACCATGCTGCCCGCCGGCCTGGTGCTGGGCGGCGTCATCGCGCTGGCCGGCCGCATGGCCGACCGCACCCCCGTGCACTGGCTGGTGATCGGCGGCCTCTCGCTGCTGGCGCTGTCCTTCGTGCTCACGGGTGTGCTGCAACCGGGCTCGTCGCTGTGGCTGCTGATCGGCTACACGGTGCTGGGCCGCGTCGGTCTGGGCTTTATCCTGCCCTCGCTCACCCTGGGCAGCATGCGGCCGCTGGACAAGAGCCTGATCTCGCAGGGCTCGAGCAGTTTCAGCTTTCTGCGCATGCTCGGCGGCGCCGCTGGCGTCAGCCTCTGCGGCATCTTTCTGGAGTGGCGCGTGGCCTTCTACGCCAACCAGTCGCCCGCGATCGACATTGCGCTGGCCGAACGCGTCGCGGGCTTTCGCGACACCTTTTTGATGCTGGCCGTGGTCTGTGTGCTGGCCGGCATTGCCGCCCGCCAGCTACAGCCGCGTGCGGGCGCCAAGCCCTGAGCGGCTGGCGAATGGTCTACACTGGGCCATCCAACGGTTTTCAAAGAGTTTTTGCCATGTGCCAACTGCTGGGGATGAACTGCAACACCCCCACCGACATCAACTTCAGCTTCAGCGGCTTTTCGCAGCGGGCCGGCAATACCGACCACCACAGCGATGGCTGGGGCATCGCCTTCTTTGAAGAAGGCGGCCTGCGCCTGCTGATGGACCACCAGCCCGCCGTCCAGTCGCCGGTGGCCGAGCTGGTGCGGCGCTACCCCATCCAAAGCCGCAATGTGATTGCGCATATCCGCAAGGCCACCCAGGGCCAGGTGATGCTGCAAAACTGCCACCCCTTTGTGCGCGAGCTCTGGGGCAAGAACTGGGTGTTTGCCCACAATGGCGACCTCAAGGATTTCCGCCCGCGCCTGCACAGCCACTTTCACCCGGTGGGCGACACCGACAGTGAGCATGTATTTTGCTGGCTGATGCAGGAGCTGTGGAAATCCCATGCCGGCACGCCCAGCATTGCCGAGCTGACCCACACCTTGCGCGAGCTGGCCGCGCAGATCGCGCCCCAGGGCACCTTCAACTTTCTGCTCTCCAACGGCGAGGCGCTCTGGGCCCATGCCAACACCTTCCTGTGCTACACCGAGCGCGCGCATCCCTTTGCCCAGGCCCAGCTGAGCGACGAGGACCTGAGCATCGACTTTGCCACCTGCACCACACCACAGGACCGGGTGGCCGTGGTGGTGACCGCGCCGCTGACCACCAACGAGCAGTGGACGCCTTTCCAGCCCGGCGAGCTGATGGTGTTTGCCGACGGCCGGCGTCTGCCGCTGTAATCAACAAACCCGGCAGCGCCGGGTTTGTTTTTGGTACGTCTGCGCGAAAGTCTTCAGGCCAGCGCGCGGGTGATCAGAATCTTCTGCACATCGCTGGTGCCTTCATAGATCTGGCAGACCCGCACATCGCGGTAGATGCGCTCGACCGGAAAATCATTGACGACGCCATAGCCGCCCAGGGTCTGGATGGCAGCGCTGCAGACGCGCTCGGCCATTTCGCTGGCAAACAGCTTGGCCATGGCCGCTTCCTTGAGGCAAGGCTGGCCGGCATCGCGCAGGCTGGCGGCATGCCAGATCAGCTGGCGCGCGGCCTCGATCTGCGTGGCGCATTCGGCCAGGCGAAAGCCAACGGCCTGGTGGTTGATGATGGCGGTGCCAAAGCTCTCGCGCTCCTTGGCGTACTGCACGGCCACGTCAAAGGCGCTGCGCGCCATACCCACGCTTTGGGCGGCAATGCCGATGCGCCCGCCTTCGAGCGCGCCCAGCGCAATCTTGTAGCCCTCGCCCTCGGCGCCAATCAGGTTCTCGGCCGGCACCACGCATTGCTCAAAATTGATCTGTGCGGTATCGCTGCTGTGCTGGCCGAGCTTGTCCTCCAGCCGCGCGACCTGGTAGCCGGGGTTGTCGGTGGGCACGATAAAGGCGCTCATGCCCTTTTTGCCAGCGCCCTTGTCGGTCACCGCAATGACGATGGCCATCTGCCCGTTCTTGCCGCTGGTGATGAACTGCTTGACGCCATTGATCACATAGGCGTCGCCCTGCTTGGTGGCCGTGGTGCGCAGCGCGCTGGCGTCCGAGCCCACATGGGGCTCGGTCAGGCAGAAGGCGCCCAGCATCTCGCCGCGCGCCAGCGGTGCCAGCCATTGCTTCTTTTGCGCATCACTGCCGTAGCGCATCAGGATGGCATTGACGGGGCAGTTGGTCACGCTGATGGCGGTGCTGGTGCCGCCGTCGCCCGCAGCAATCTCTTCGAGCACCAGGGCCAGGCTGATGTAGTCCAGCCCTGCGCCGCCCAGCGCATCGGGCACGCAGATGCCGTAGGCACCGAGCTGGGCCAAGCCCTGGTGGGCCGCCTTGGGGAACACATGGTCGCGGTCCCACTGCGCAGCGTGCGGCCACAGCTCGGCCTGGGCAAATTCACGCACCGCATCGCGGATCATCGTCTGGTCGTCGTTCAAAAGCATGGGTTTGTCTCCGGATTTTCTAGTTCTGGCGTGGTCTGGCAGGCTGGCTTACCAATGCTTGGCGCGGCGGCCATCGTGGTGCAGCAGGCGCCCCTTGTCCGCATCGCTGACCGAAGCCAGGGTCTTGCGCATGTCGCTCACGCTTTGCTGCACGGTCAGGGGCGCTTCTTGCCCGCCCATGTCGGTCTGCACCCAGCCCGGGTCCAAGGTGATCAGGCGCGCTCCCGGGTAGTCATGCTGGGCCGAGGCCACCGCCATATTCAGCGCCGTCTTGCTGACGCGGTACAGCCAGGAGTAGCTGTCGTCCACACCTTCGATCTGCGACATCGACGACGAGATAAAGGCAAACACGCCGCCGCTGGCCTCGACAATCGGGCCGATCTGCGGCAACAACTGCATCGCACCCAGCACATTGGTGTGCATCACCGCATCAAAATCGGCCTGCGTCGGCACCTCGCGGGCGTTGGGCCGGCGGATCACCCCTGCCACATACATCGCCACATCGATCTGCTGGCCAGCCAACGCAGTCGCCAGCGCGGTCACACTCTCGGGCTGGAGCACATCGACCAGGAACGCCTGCGCGCCCAGCGCCTGCAGGCGCGCCTGGGCCTCGGTATCCCGCACCGTGGCCAGCACGGTCCAGCCTGCCTGCGCATATTCCCGCACCAGCTCCAGGCCGATGCCGCGCGAGGCGCCAATCACCAAAATCACAGCCATTCCCACGCCCTCCTTGGCGGTTGTTGTCACTGTCCCTGTTCTTGCAGAATCTGCTGCTGGTAGCGCGCCACCATATCCGCCTGTGGCTCGGGCGCCGCAGTCAAGCCCATCTGGTCATGGATCATCTGGTTGAGCGTGGGCAGGGTGCTGCGCGCAATCTGTGCCTCGGCCTGCCACAGGCGCGAGCGCATCAAGGCCTTGGCGCAGTGCAGATAGGCTTCGCGCACCTCGATCTCGATCACCAGCTTGGGCCGTTGGCGCTCGCCGTCAAACACATCGATAAAGCGGGCCTCATCGCGCAGCTTTGCGGTGCCGTTGACGCGCAAGGTCTCATCCACGCCCGGCAGCAGGAACAGCAGCGCAATGCGCGCATCGGTCAGCAGGTTGCTGAGAGAATCCAGCCGGTTATTGCCACCGGCATCGGGCAGCAGCAGATGCTGCGCGCCCTGGCATTTGACAAAGCCCGGCGGCCCGCCCCGGGGCGAGGCATCGAGCATCTCGGCCGCCTGCCCGGCCGTGGCCACCACGCACAGCGGCGACAGCGCAATAAAGCGCTGGCAATGGGCATCGAGGTGGCCTAGCTGCTTGGCCAGCGCGCGCTCGGCGGGCTGGGCGTAGAGGGCGCGCAGTTGCTCCGTCGTTTCGATCATGCGGCCTCCGGGTCGTCACCGTCCGCATCGGCCGCCGCGGCGCCGGCTGCCGCATACACGGCCAGGTAGGCATCCCAGGACGGATCGAATGACACCTCGACGCGCCCAGGCGAGGCCGCCGCCTGCTGCTGCAGCAACTGCTGGGCGGCCGCAGCGTCATCGACGTAATAGCAGGCGCTGCGCTCGCGCATACCTTCAATACGGGTGTAGGCCAGGATACCGGTCTCCATGCGCTCGAGCGCCGCTTGCAGGCTCTCTTGCGCATCGCGCGCCTGGTCCAGGCTCTGGCCGTCTTCAAACGGCAAGGTCCATTGCAGGCAGTAGGGCAGATCGGCGCGCGTAGCCACGGCATTGGCCGACAGGCGCAGGCCCAGCAGATCGGGCACGGCGTCAGCTGCCGCATCGCGGCGGCGTGCTTCGAGCATTTTCCAGCGGTCGTCGTCTGCCGAGGGAAAGCGGTAGCTGCGCCCCAGGCTGTCGCGCAAAAAGGCATCGAACACCGCCGGAAAGGCGGACAGCGGGCCGACGCCGGCGACTTCCGGCGCAAAGCCATCAACTACCTCGACCGGGCCCACGCGCACAGCGAAATCCCATTCACCCAGCGCGTGGTCCAGCATGATGAAGGCCATGTGCTGGGCCAGCTCGCGCTGCGCGGGCGCAATGATCTTCTCAAAGCCCAGCTCAAGGCCGACGATGCCGCCGGCATCGTAGTGGGCCACCAGCACATCCGAGCAGGAGAGCTCCAGGCCCTCCATCGCCATGCTGAAATCCTGGATGGGGCTGCGGTTGCGGAACGCCTGCACCTTGTAGCCCGGCAGGCTGGGGGCGGCACGCACCAGGGCCATCAGGTTCTCGAACTGGTCGACATTGCCGTGGGCGCTGAACACCAGACGCGAAAACAGGCTGCCTTCAGAGCGCTCCAGCTCCAGGGCCAAATCGGGGGCAACGCGGGCCAGCATCTCATTGGCCTGCGCCACAAAGGCTTGGTTGGGCAGCAGTGCCAGGTGGCGCTCTTGGTAGACCAGCTCCTGCCAGAAGGACTCGATGTCCTGCGCTTGCAGCTGCCCCGGGCCGGGGCCCACCGATTCGTTCGTCATAGTTTCTCCTCTTTCAGGATGACTAGACTACATGATTTCAATCGCCATGGCCGTGGCCTCACCTCCGCCGATGCACAGGGTGGCCAGGCCACGGCGCTTGCCGCGAGCCTGCAGTGCGTGCAGCAGGGTCACGATGATGCGTGCACCACTGGCACCAATGGGGTGGCCGAGCGCGCAGGCGCCGCCGTTGACGTTGACGATGTCGTGCGAGACCTTCATGTCGGCCATCAGTGCCATCGGCACCACGGCAAAGGCTTCGTTGATTTCCCACAGGTCCACATCCTCGACCTTCCAGCCGGCTTTTTTCAGTGCCTTCTCGGTCGCGCCGATCGGTGCGGTGGTGAACCACTCGGGCTCTTGCGCATAGCTGGCATGGGCTACGATCTTGGCCAGCGGCTTGCAGCCCAGCTCCTTGGCGGTGGACTCGCGCATCAGCACCAGAGCTGCGGCACCATCGTTGATGCTGGAGCTCGACGCCGCCGTGATGGTGCCGTCTTTCTTGAACGCGGGCTTGAGGGCGGCGATCTTGTCCAGCCGCGCCTTGCCGGGGCCTTCGTCTTCGGTCACGGTCACATCGCCCTTGCGCGTGGACACGGTGACTGGCGTGATCTCGGCCTTGAAGGCACCGGACTGGGTCGCCGCCTGCGCGCGCTGCACGCTGGCAATCGCAAACTGGTCCTGCTGCTCGCGGCTGAACTGGTACTTGGTGGCACAGTCCTCGCCGAAGGTGCCCATCGAGCGGCCGGGTTCATAGGCGTCTTCCAGGCCATCGAGCATCATGTGGTCGAACACCTTGTCATGGCCCATGCGGTAGCCGCCACGGCCTTTTTTGAGCAGATAGGGGGCGTTGGTCATGCTTTCCATGCCACCGGCCACCATCACATCGCGGCTGCCAGCCACCAGCTGGTCATGGGCCAGGATGGTGGCTTCCATGCCGGCACCGCACATCTTCGACAGGGTCACGGCGCCGGTGCTCTTGGGCAAGCCGCCCTTGAACAAGGCCTGCCGCGCCGGGGCCTGGCCCTGGCCGGCCATCAGGCAGTTGCCAAACAGCACTTCTTCCACTTTTTCAGGGGCGACACCCGCGCGCTCCACCGCAGCCTTGATGGCTGCGCCACCCAGGTCATTGGCCGAGAGCTCGGCAAAATCGCCCATGAAAGCACCCATGGGGGTACGGGCTGCGCCAACGATAACGACGGGATCATGCATCGGGTGTCTCCTGATTGAATTCGGGTCTTGTGCGGCTGGCACCTCGGGGCCCGCTCGCGCTGTAAAAAAAGCAGCCCTGACCCAGGGCTGCCTTGCGGGTTTAATCGCGCTTGCGTTCGGCCACCAGGGCCACGGCGCGTTGGTGGACTTCGGCCAGCCCGCCAATGCCTGGCACGGTCATTTCCAGATCGGTGATCAGACCGTTCTTGAGGCTATAGCACCAGCCGTGCAAGGTCACCTTCTGGCCACGCGTCCAGGCGTCCTGCAAGATGGTGCTCTGCGCCACATTCACCACCTGCTCGATGGCATTGAGCTCGCACAGCGCATCATGGCGGTGCTGGGGCGAGAGGCTTTGCAGCAAGGCCAGGTGCTTGTCGCGCACATCGCGCACGTGGCGCGTCCAGTTGTCGACCAGGCCCAGGCGCAGGCCTTCGAGCGCCGCGAGCACACCGCCGCAGCCGTAGTGGCCCACGACCATCAGGTCCTGGATCTTGAGCTGGTCCACCGAATACTGGATGGTCGACAGGCAGTTCAGATCGCTCGGAACCACCACGTTGGCCACATTGCGGTGCACAAACACTTCACCGGGCTCCAGACCGGTGATCTGGTTGGCCGGCACGCGGCTGTCCGAACAACCGATCCACATGTACTTGGGGTGCTGCTGCGACATCAGGCCCGTGAAGAACCCGGGGCGGTCACGCTCCATCTGCTCTGCCCACAAACGGTTGTGGTCAAACAGGTCTTTGATGGAGGTCGTAGTCATAAGGCTATCCTTTGTTGTGTGGGTATCAGGATGGCGCAGCGCAGCCGGTCAGCAGGTTTCTGCGAACAGCTCACGCCCAATCAACATGCGGCGAATCTCGCTGGTGCCGGCGCCAATTTCATAGAGTTTCGCATCTCTCCACAGGCGGCCGAGGGGATACTCGTTGATATACCCATTGCCGCCATAGATTTGCACGCCTTCGCCTGCCATCCAGGTGGCCTTCTCGGCGCACCACAGGATGACGCTGGCGCAGTCCTTGCGCACCTGGCGAACATGGTCGGTTCCGAGCAGATCGAGGTTTTTAGCAACCGTATAGGCAAAAGAGCGGCCTGCTTGCAGCACGGTGTACATATCGGCCACCTTGCCCTGGATGAGCTGGAACTCACCAATGCTCTGGCCAAACTGCTTGCGGTCGTGGATGTAGGGCACGACGTTGTCCATCACCGACTGCATGATGCCTAGGGGGCCGCCGGTCAGCACGGCGCGCTCATAGTCTAGGCCACTCATCAGCACCTTGGCACCGCCATTGAGCTGGCCCAGCACGTTCTCGGCCGGCACTTCGACGTTCTGGAACACCAGCTCGCCAGTATGGCTGCCGCGCATGCCCAGCTTGTCCAGCTTCTGCGCAATGGAGAAACCCGGCATGCCCTTCTCGATCAAGAAGGCGGTCACGCCCCGCGCGCCCATCTCCGGCTCGGTCTTGGCGTACACCACCAGGGTGTCGGCGTCCGGGCCATTGGTGATCCACATCTTGTTGCCGTTGAGCAGGTAGTAGCCGCCCTTGTCCTCGGCCTTGAGCTTCATGCTGATGACATCGGAGCCGGCACCGGGCTCGCTCATCGCCAACGCGCCCACATGCTCACCGCTGATCAGCTTGGGCAGGTACTTGGCCTTCTGGGCCTCATTGCCATTGCGGTTGATCTGGTTCACGCAGAGGTTGCTGTGGGCACCATAGGACAGGCCCACTGATGCGCTGGCGCGGGAGATCTCCTCCATCGCCACCATATGGGCCAGGTAGCCCATGTCCGCGCCGCCGTATTGCTCGGACACCGTGATGCCCAGCACGCCCAGGTCGCCAAACTTGCGCCACAGGTCCATGGGAAACTGGTCATTGCGGTCGATCTCAGCGGCACGCGGCGCGATCTCGGCCTGCGCGAACTCGCGCACGGCGTCGCGCAGGGCGTCGATATCCTCACCCAACTGGAAATTCAGGCCTGGTAATCCGGACATGGTCTTGTCTCCTATCTATATGGCGCACCCGATGCCGCCGGCGCGCGCCAAGGCGCTAGAGCAGCATCATTACGTTTACGTTCACGTCAACTATATATTATTTTTTTGACGGCTGCTTTGCGAGCAAAGCATGGGCTTCCTGCATATGCCCATCAATTTCTGCCAAGTTGGCCTGCAAATCTGCCAACTGCGTCTGCAGGCGCTGGCGATGCGCCGTCAGCACCTCGATAAAGCGGCTCAGCTGCACACCGGTATCGCGCGGTGACTCATACAGATCAATGATCTCCTTGGCCTCCTGCAAGCTCAGCCCCAGGCGCTTGGCGCGCAAGGTCAGGCGCAGGCGCGTGCGCTCCTTGGCCGAGTAGACGCGCTGCTTGCCGCCGGTGCCGGTGCGCTCGGGGTGCAACAGGCCCATGTCCTCGTAAAAGCGGATGGCCCGGGTGGTCAGATCAAATTCTGCAGCCAGCTGCCCGATGGAATAAGTCGGTGTCATGGTCTCCCTGCACGCCCTTGTTGTTCTGGATGGACCATTATGCGGCATGCGCCGCTCTACACTGCCAGGTGCCGACCAAAAGAAAAACCCCTCTACTCGGGAAGAGCAGAGGGGTTGATCAGTATAAAAGCCTGACGATGACCTACTTTCACACGGGAATCCGCACTATCATCGGCGCGAAGTCGTTTCACTGTCCTGTTCGGGATGGGAAGGAGTGGTACCAACTTGCTATGGTCATCAGGCATAACTTTTTGCTCCTTGGCGGCTTTGCGCTGATCGGTCGATCAGGGCATTGCTGCTTTTGAAGCGAATTCATAGAGTCTTATCAGCTAAATTTGATTGCGCTTTGGGCATAACTGCAGTTGCAGTGTTCTTTGCATTGGGCCCCATCTAAGGCGGGGCCAA